>NZ_JAYFER010000276.1:0-16730 GCF_055795065.1 Lyngbya sp. CCY1209 | reverse complement strand
AAACCCAACTTTACTCCCCTCCCCCAAAGTTGGGAGAGGGGCCGGGGGTGAGGGCTAAACCCAACTTTACTCCCCTCGCCCAAAGTTGGGAGAGGGGCCGGGGGTGAGGGCCAGAAAAAACTACCATTCAAACCGCCATGAACATCGACCTAAAACAAGCGGACACGATCGCCATCGCCGCCGCAATCAAAACCGGAGAAATCACAGCAAAAACCGTCTGCGAACAATTCCTGGAACAAATCCGAACCCGCAACCCGACCCTCAACTGTTTCACCGAAATCCTCGCCGAAAGCGCGATCGCCGACGCCGAAAAAATCGATCGCGCGATCGCCGCCGGAGACGATCCCGGACCCCTCGCCGGCGTCCCCTTCGGGGTCAAAAACCTCTTCGACATCGCCGGAATCCCCACCCTCGCCGGGTCGAAAATCAACCGGGACAACCCCCCCGCCGGACAAGACGCGATCGCCGTCTCCCGCCTCAAAAAAGCCGGCGCCGTCCTCATGGGCGCCCTGAATATGGACGAATACGCCTACGGATTCGTCACCGAAAACGCCCACTACGGCGCCACCCCCAACCCCCACGATCCCGCCCGAGTTTCCGGGGGCTCCTCCGGGGGATCGGCGGCATCAGTGGCGGCGGGACTCCTCCCCCTCACCTTGGGCACCGATACCAACGGTTCCATCCGGGTCCCCGCCTCCTTTTGCGGTGTCCTGGGACTCAAACCCACCTACGGGCGCCTGCCGCGGTCCGGTGTCGTCCTATTTTCCGCCAGTCTGGACCACATCGGCCCCTTCGCCCGATCGCTGCGGGACATCGCCCTGAGCTTCGACATCCTCCAGGGAAGCGATCGCGCCGATCCCGCCTGCACCGCCCGCCCCCCGGAACCCTGTTCGCCCCACTTGGAAGACGGCATCGGGGGATTGCGGATCGCCGTCGCGGACGGTTATTTTGCCCAAAAAGGCGATCCGGAAGTATTTGCAGCCGTGGAAACCGTCGCTAATGCCCTGGGAGTCACCCGCCGCGTCACCATCCCGGAAGCCCACCGCGCCCGGGCCGCGGCCTATTTGATCACCGCCAGCGAGGGCAGCAATTTGCACCTGCACAACCTGCGATCGCGCCCCCGAGACTTCGACCCCGCCACCCGCGATCGCTTCCTGGCCGGAGCCCTAATTCCGAGTCCCTGGACGATCCAAGCCCAGCGGTTCCGCCGCTGGTATCGACAACAGGCTTTAGACCTTTTCCGAACCGTCGATATCATACTAGCCCCCACCACCCCCTGCGTCGCCCCGCTTTTGGGCCAAAAAACGATGGCGATCGGCGGGGAAGAAATGCTGGTGCGTCCCAATCTAGGACTCTACACCCAACCCCTCTCCTTCGTCGGCCTGCCCGTCCTCTCCGTCCCCGTGCGACTTCCCGGACAACTGCCCCTGGGGGTACAAATTATCGCCGCCCCCTATCGAGAAGCGGCGGTTTTGCGAGTCGGGCGGCACCTCGAAAGGGCGGAAATCATCGATGCCGCCGTTGCGGATTAATGCGATCGGGTGATTCCCCCGTTGATATCCTCCGACAACTTTGATAATTTGATAGGCTAACAAAATAATAGTTTTGGGAACCTGTAAACAAGTGGATATTGTAATTGGACGCGGTAAGACCGCCCGCAGAGCCTACGGCATTGACGAAATTGCCCTCGTCCCCGGCCCGCGCACCCTCGACCCGAGTTTGGCGGATACCCACTGGGCGATCGGAAATATCGATCGCGAAATTCCCATCATCGCCAGCGCGATGGACAGCGTGGTGGACGTGGAAATGGCAGTCAAACTCAGCCAACTCGGGGCTCTGGGGGTTCTGAACCTCGAAGGCATCCAAACCCGCTATACTGATCCGAAACCCATCCTGGCCAAGATCGCATCCGTCGGGAAAACCGAGTTTGTGACGTTGATGCAGCAACTCTACGCCGAACCCATCAAACCCGAACTGATCAAAAAACGGATCGCGGAAATTAAAAGCCTTGGCGGTATCGCCGCCGTCAGTGCCACCCCCGCCGGGGCGAGTCAGTTCGGTTTCGCCGTTGCCGAAGCTGGGGCAGACCTGTTTTTCGTCCAAGCCACCGTCGTCTCGACTGCGTTTCTGTCCCCTGAGTCCGTGACTCCCCTGGATTTGGCGCACTTCTGCCAAGAAATGCCGGTTCCCGTGATTTTGGGCAACTGCGTCACCTATGATGTTGCCTTGAATTTGATGAAAGCTGGGGCCGCTGGCGTTTTAGTCGGTATCGGACCGGGGGCCGCTTGTACCTCCCGCGGCGTGTTGGGGGTGGGTGTTCCCCAGGCAACGGCCGTGGCCGACTGTGCGGCGGCTCGGTACGAGTTCTTGCAAGAAACGGGCCGCTACGTTCCTATTATTGCGGACGGCGGTCTGATCACGGGCGGGGATATCTGCAAGTGTATCGCCTGTGGTGCCGATGGGGTGATGATCGGCTCCCCCTTCGCCCGAGCTCAAGAGGCGCCGGGAAGTGGATTCCACTGGGGCATGGCCACGCCCAGCCCCGTACTGCCCCGAGGAACCCGCATCCAGGTGGGCAGCACGGGAACCCTGGAGCAAATTCTCCGGGGTCCGGCCCAGTTGGACGACGGCACCCACAACCTGCTTGGGGCCCTGCAAACCAGCATGGGGACCTTGGGGGCTAAGACCATCAAAGAAATGCAGCAGGTGGAAGTGGTGATCGCGCCGTCCCTGTTAACGGAAGGTAAAGTCTATCAAAAAGCCCAACAACTGGGGATGGGCAAGTAAATATCGGCGGCGGGGCGATCGCCCAAACCCAATCCAGACAAGGGTTCGGACGCGCAAAGACACCGACTCGCTTGTTAAGCCGTCGTAAAGATTGGTCTCACCCCTGGAATTATCGGACAGAAAATGTCAGAATAGAAACAGCGGAGACTTATGTTTCCGTTCACTCCT
This sequence comes from Lyngbya sp. CCY1209, assembly GCF_055795065.1. Classification (NCBI taxonomy): domain Bacteria; kingdom Bacillati; phylum Cyanobacteriota; class Cyanophyceae; order Oscillatoriales; family Microcoleaceae; genus Lyngbya; species Lyngbya sp. CCY1209. Next base: position 13,775 of record NZ_JAYFER010000276.1, on the reverse strand, counting down.
CACACCACACTCCGCCTGGACTTCGCGTTCGGGCGGTTTCTTTATGTTTCCGGACTGGCCATTCCGGGAGACGACGGCAAATCTGCCCTATAGCATAGGCAAATCTCACCACATCTGGCAAGCCCCCGGCCAAAAATGAAGCGCGATCGCCTGCGACGCGGTGGTTTGAGATGCTCTCTCCCCTATTACAGGGGAAAATTGACGCGATCGGGAAAAATTGCCAATTGCACTCCTCTGGCTGCGCGCCCCCCCATTCCTCTAAGAAGAAAATGTCGCCCCCGTGTTCCCTGTCGGTTTGATGGTAGAATCGGTTTAGGTGAAAATTCCTGAGCGTTAGATGATAGCCTGTCCCCAGGCTGAACAGAGCCGGAAACGCATTGGCGAAGCACCACTGTCAGTTCGGGTGGAGGATCTGCGAATCCCTACAGGGATGATTCGAGATCGTTCACATCCGCAGGTGGCGGTCAACAGGCTCCCGATGAGGAGCCAGTTGCGAACCCCGGGGCTGACTGGCTTGAGAGCAGTTGAGGTTAGGAAACCGTGGTTCGTCTGCCATTCCCTGGATCAACGTCTCAAGGAAGTACGATGTCATTAAGGAATGCAAGGTATGTCAACAGCCGTAGCCGAAGTTACCGATGCCAGCTTTAAACAGGACGTACTCGATAGCGAGCTTCCCGTTCTCGTCGATTTCTGGGCGCCGTGGTGCGGGCCGTGTCGCATGGTCGCGCCTGTGGTTGAAGAAATCGCAGATCATTACAACAGCCAAATTAAAGTGGTCAAGCTCAACACCGACGAGAATCCCAACGTTGCAAAGCAATACGGAATTCGCAGCATCCCCACCCTGATGATCTTCAAGGGGGGTCAGCAGGTGGATATGGTTGTGGGTGCAGTTCCCAAAAGTACCCTGTCTTTAACAATCGACAAGCACCTCGACAAGAGTGGCGACTGAGAATTACCCGAAATTGGGGCTCAAAAACCCCATTTCAGGGGAAACCGAAACCGGCAATCCGGCAACCCGTCTCGGCTCGGAGAGAAATCCCCAAGTGTTTCGATGAAGGGTCAATTAACCGTTGTCGCCAACTCGCTCAACCGAGCAAAGGTGAGTTTCGTGTCAGTCATGCTGAGGATGTCTGGGTTCCTATTCAAAGGCTCAGACCTCCGATTTCCCGCCGAGATCGTTGAGATGTCGCGCCTTGGACGCTCAAATCTGAGGCGTATTGTTGTCCGCTTTTCCATTTTATGAATCCTTCCGGAATCCGTGATGCGATCGCGTCCCTGCAAGCCGATATCGCCCAACTCATCGACGAACTCCCCCATTTAAAGCACGAAAAGTGGATTTCGCGCTCCCTGTCGAGTCTGGTGCGGATGGCCGGCTCGGAGTTTGAAACCCTGGATTGGAAGATCCTCTCCGCTTCCCTATTGGACATGGAGCGGGGATTTCAGGTCTTTTACCCCTACCGCCACGTTCGCAAAATCTGCATCTTCGGGTCGGCGAGAACCCCGCCGGAAGCCGGAGAATATCAACTGGCCGTGGAATTTGCCCGCCGCGTCACCGAACTGGGGTTCATGGTCCTCACCGGTGCCGGGGGCGGCATCATGGAGGCCGGAAACGAGGGAGCCGGGGCCGCGCGGTCCTTCGGCTTGAACATCCAACTCCCCTTCGAGCAGTTCTCCAACCCCCACATCGAGGGCGATTCCAAGCTGATCGATTTCAAATATTTTTTCACCCGGAAACTGTTTTTCCTGCGGGAGAGCGACGCCCTGGCGATGTTTCCCGGCGGTTTTGGAACCTTGGACGAAACCTTCGAGTGCCTGACCCTGGCCCAGACGGGAAAATTCGGGCCAGCCCCCCTGGTTTTGATCGATCGCCCCGGGGGAGATTACTGGTACGACTGGAAAGAATTCGTCGAAAAACAGCTCTTGAAGCGGGGGCTGATTTCTCCGGACGACCCGAGCATCTACACCCTCACCGATAACGTGGACGAAGCCTGCCGCGCGATCGCCGACTTTTACCGAGTTTACCACTCCAGCCGCTACGTCGGCGATCGCTTCGTCGTCCGCCTCAACTCCGAACTGACGGAAGAACAGGTCGAAACTCTCAATCGAGAATTTAACGATATTTTAGTCAAGGGTCGGATCGAAAAAAGCGCAGCCCTCCCCACAGAATACGGCGACGAAACCGAACACCTCCCCCGCCTGGTCTTGTATTTCAACCAGCGGGATGTCGGGCGTCTGTACCAAATGATCGCCACCATCAACCAAATGGGGGCCGAGTCGCCGGGAGCATCCCATCCGGAACAGAAATAGTTGAATACCCGGATCGCTTGGGAATCAATTCCCAAGCTAATAGCAAAAATCATCTGAAGATGATTGGAGAGTTTGTGCGGTTGATAGACGATCCAATCTTAAATTTTCTGTAAAACATCATTGATGGCATCCTGACAGTCTTGAATTCGAGCTTTTACAACTCTAACCGAGCGATTATAAACTTGATGTTCTCCTTGAGTTAATTTGGATAGTGGTTTGCCCAGGTGTGCCGCAACCACACCAGAAGTATTAAAATCTCGAAGTGGGACAGAGTAGTAATCGCGAAAATCTTGAATGGTCTGTATTATTTTGGACGGCGATGTAAAACGGTCTTGATTTTCTCGAAATTTTTGAAATAAAATATCTGCTGTTGCATCAGACACAAGAACCTTAGATGAAGGATTCTTTTCAGCATATGCTGTTGAAATATGAAATGTTATAGAACTTTTCCCAACTCCGCCTTTGTTATTCCAAATCGCATAGGTACTCTTGATGGGCATATTGATTGACTCCCACGGTTCGATTCATTGATTATATATGGCATTATAGACTAGGATTATTCCCCGAAGCGGTATCCCTTGCCGTAGACCGTATGGATAAGGGGGACTTCGCCGGAGATTTCAATTTTTCGCCGCAGGAGGCGGATTTGCGCGGCCAGGACGTTGCTGCTAGGTTTGTCCGTTTCCCCCCACAGGTGGCGGTGAATTTCCCCGTGGGTGAGGAGTTGTCCGGGGTGGCGCATCAGGTATTCCAGGAGGCGGCTTTCCTTTTCCGAAAGTTCGATCGCCCGGTTGCCCCGGTAAGCCAACTGTCCCTCGCAGTCCAACTCCAGATCCGCCACTTGCAGGCGGTTCGGATTGACTGCATCCGCCATCGGGGGGCGGCGCAGCAGCGCCCGCACCCGGGCCAGCAACTCCCGCAGTTCAAAGGGTTTCACCAAATAGTCATCCGCCCCGGCATCCAACCCTTCTACGCGGTCGTCGAGGGTGTCCTTGGCCGTCAAAAACAGGATCGGGGTGCAATTTTGGCGCGATCGCAACCCCTGACAGATCTCCAACCCCGACTTGTGGGGCAACATCCAGTCCAGAATCAGCAAATCGTAGGAATTCCGGGTGGCCAGGGCGTCCCCCGCCGCGCCGTCGTAGGCCACATCCACCGCGTACCCCTCCCGACTCAGGGCGCGATCGAGGGAATCGGCCAATTCCACTTCGTCATCGACAAGAAGAATCCGCATCAATCAACTGTTAGAAGAATGTATCGATGTGTTCCACTTCGTTGGCCGCCGCCTCCAGCCAGTCTTGCATAGCCGGGAGAGAAACGATCGCCTGCGCGTAGGCCGTCTCAATTTCCCCCAACTTGACATCGTAGGTGATGAACCGGGACACCACCGGGGCGAACATGGCGTCGGCGACGGTAAATTTCCCGAACAGGAAATCTCCATCCGCCCCGAATTGGGTGCGGCACTCTCGCAATATGGACGTGATGCGATCGATTTCCGCCCGCAATTCCGGCTTCATCCCCTCCCCCGGGTAGCGGGCACGGCAGTCCATCGGCATTTTTTGGCGCAGGTTGATGAAGTCCCCGTGCATTTCGTGGGCGATCGATCGCGCGATCGCCCGTTCCCGCCGACCTTGCGGCCACAATCCCGGCGCGAAGACTTCGGCGACGTACTCGCAAATGGCCAGGGACTCCCACACCGTCAGATCGCCGTGGAGGAGGACGGGAACCTGTCCCGAGGGAGAATAGCGGCGGATTTCTTGGTGGGAGGTGGGGGTGTCCAACGGAATTCGCATCTCCGCAAAGGTCACTCCGGCCTGTTTCATCGCCAACCAGGCCCGCAACGACCAAGATGAATAATTCTTATTGCCAATAACCAGGGTAAGCTGGGTCATAGTGTCAATGTTTGGATTGAGCTCTCACAATTGCCGATCGCGAACAGAATCGGAGCGGGGTGACGGTTGATCACTGATTTACCCGTTCCCGAGGTTGTATTCCCTAGTTCTTTCTTCCGCTTTATGATTACGGTTGCACTTCCCAAAGGCGCGTTGCTCAAAGACAGCATTCAATTGCTCAAGTCCGTCGGACTCGATTTTAGCGCCTTTCTCGACTCGGCGAACCGCCAGCTTCAGATCGAAGATCCCACCCGCACCGCCCGGGGGTTGCTCGTGCGCGCCCAGGACGTCCCCGTATATGTCGAATACGGTCAGGCGCAGTTGGGAATTGTCGGCTACGACGTTTTGCGGGAAAAACAACCCCAGGTCGCCCGGATCGTCGATCTCCAATTCGGCCACTGTCGGATGTCGGTGGCGGTGAAACGGTCGAGTTCCTATCGCCGTCCCGTGGAACTGCCGCCCCACAGCCGCGTTGCATCTAAATTCGTACACTGTGCCGGCGAGTATTTCGACAGTATCGATTTGCCCGTAGAAATTATACCGCTTTACGGGTCCGTGGAATTGGGGCCGATCACGGGAATGTCAGAAGCGATCGTGGATTTGGTTTCCACCGGCCGCACCCTGGAGCAAAATGGCTTGGTGGAAATTAAGGTACTCTTTGAAAGTACCGCCCACCTGATCGCCCATCCCCTCAGTTACCGCCTTAATCCCGACGGGTTGGGTGAGTTGATCGGACGGCTGCGATCGCAACTTCTGATCCCCGCCTGATCCCGGCGAGTGAATCGGGGAAAATGCCAATTTTCCACCGATTCCGACTCGGAACCGGAGCCGCGATATCGCACCCGTATGAACCGATAGGCCGTCGCCATCAACAACATTTCTTAAAAATTTAAAGACAAAATTGTAACAAAAATTAAACCGCGATCGCGTGACGAAATGTCATTTGAAAGTTAGCATATTTAAGTGGGGGATTTGATGGGCTGCAAACCGATAAGTTGGGGCACAGCATAGCCCCGCACTGAGTCCATTTTCCTCCAGGATAAAAAGCACTCTGACCCGCTGCTGACCATCAGTTTTTGCTGTAATACAACAGCGTTAGCAAAGCAGATTGTTGAACGGCAAGTGTGAGCGATCGCCTTTCAAAACGAGAGATAGCTGAAGCATATCCCTGTCCAACTCTCAGCACAAAGAACAATCAAAACAAGGATTTGAGACCATGACAAATGCTCAAGTGATCCGGGAACAATTAAGTGTAACCGACCCGTCCAGTCCTTCTCCTGCCAATCCGGCCCAGATTACTCGCTACGACGATTATATTATCCAACCCACATTTCCAAATACCAGCGTTGCCATCTCGGTAGATGCATTTGATACGACCCAATACGACCCAATTTTACAAGTCTATCAATTGAGTCCCGAAGGTACCGCCCCTCTCCCCAATCAAGCTCCCATTGCCACCAATGACGATCGCGCCTTGGGTAATCAAAATGCCACCATTGCGACAGGTGCCGTGGAATTCGGAACCTTTTTGGGTGCACCGAGTACCCTGACGGCCGACGGAGTATCCCGCTACCTGATTCGGGTGACCAGTTACGAACCCCTTCCCAACAACAGTATTTTTCCTCCCACCGGACAATTGCCCCAAGATTATCAGTTGGCGGCCAGCGTCAATTTGGGCAATTTAAACCCTCCAACTGTGGCGGACGGAGGCATCTTGGGACCCAACGATTTCGACGACGGTGGCGGTACTATCGACCCGCTGACGGGGGTGGCGCGATTCTGGGATAACCAGGCGGGAGGTCACATTTTCACCGCCGACAACTTTGAAAAAAATCAATTCGCCAACAACTCGCAGCGCTATATCAACGAAGGGTTTGAATTCCTGTCGGGGGGAGATACGACCCTGCAACGTTATCGAAACCAAAGGGGCGGATATTTCTACGCCAGCAATCCGGGAGAAATCGCTTTTGTAGAAACCCTGCAAGAGTGGACGCTGGATAATCCAGCCACCCCCATCCAAGTTTATGCCACTCAGGTACCCGGAACATCGCCGGTCTATCGGGCTTTCAATTTCAATACCGGAGGCCATTTCTACACCATCGATCCGGCTCAAGCGGCGGCGGCTGACGCACTGCCGAATTTTGTCGATCAAGGGATTTCATTCTATGCCCAACCCATTGCTTAAATTGAGACGGGAGCAAAATAGATGACGGAAAATTCGGGTATGGTTTGAAAGTACCGCCCACCCCCGCCCACCTGGTGAGCGATCGCCCGGTATCCTGTCAGCTTCAATCGTTTGAATCCAAACGATTTTTCCCCGAACGTAGCATCTCTCACAGTTGTTGTACCATGATGGTTCCTCCTCCATCATCATTATCGATCAATTTTGTTCGTCACCCCGGACTCGAACGAACTAAAAACTGGTTTGCAATTCGTATTGTCCGGACTCGGAAGTGGCAAGTTTAAGGCGATCGCGCCAATCCAGGGATTGTAAATGGCGACTAAACTCGTACAAATCCACGGGTTGATATTCATTTTTAAAGAGGGGAATCAACGTCTCAACCAAGGGCACAATCCCATCCGGCGGAACGGCATTTCCGATTTGGCGCCGGATCTCGGTAAACGATCCTTCAAAGATAAAATCGTCGGGAAACGTTTGCAGCCGAGCCCGTTCTCGATTGGTGAGCGATCGCGGTTCTTCGTGGTGATAACCCCAGGTGCCACCGCCACCCCCCGCAATAATTGTAGTCGAAGGGCGATCGGGGTGCAACCGCCGGTAAACGTGGCTGATCATCCCCTTGACATAATATTCGCTATCTTTGGGAATATCGGTAAAATTCCCCCCCGGTTTGATCCGCTTTAAAATTTCCACGGTTCGCCGTTGAATCCTCTGATGTTCGTTATTATAAGGAACTGTTTCGACATCTCTTAACGCCTCCCCTGCAGTGCGGTGGGGATGGGTGCGATCGCTCCCATATTCCGGTTCGGGATGGATAAAATTGAACCCGGTATCCATCCGAACTCCGACGAGTAACACCCGTTCGCGATACTGGGGAACGCCGTAATCTGCAAAATTGTAGAGTTTCGGCTTCACCAAATAACCCGGTTCGATCTGTTCAAAATCCGAGATAATTTGTCGGATGGCTTTGCAGCCGTTGGCACTCAACAACCCCTTCACATTTTCGGCGATAAAAGCTTTGGGTTGCTTTTCCCGGACAAACTCTAAAAAGTAGGTGTAAAGATTCCCCCGAGTCCCCTTCAGTCCCGGACGCTTCCAAATCATCGAAAAATCCTGGCAGGGAAATCCCCCCGTAATTAAATCCGCATCGGGGACGGCGGAGATATCGACATTTTCAATATTGTCACAGATAATTTTATCGGAAATATTGCGCCGAAAGGTGCGGCAGGCGTCGGGGTTGGTGTCAATCGCCCAAACCAGTTCAAACCCAGCCCGATGAAACGGCAAGTCCATCCCACCGCAGCCCGAAAACAGGGAAATCATCGCCGGTTTTTGATTCCAATTATTAAGCTTATCCAGACGATCTAAAAGTGCCATTTGATTGCCCATAAAAATCAATCGAATCGCTGTCAGGCTTCAGCCCCGCAGAAAGCGCTAAAGCGCAACAATATATTATTATTTATTATAAGGTAATTTCAATTCCCAACTCCCGACTCCCGACTCCCGACTCCCTATTCCCATCAAAAAAGAGAGGTCAAAAATTGATTGCCTCTCCTTTTTAATATTTTCAATTTCTCAATGCGGATGGCGAGACTCGAACTCGCAAGGCAAAGCCACACGCCCCTCAAACGTGCGCGTATACCAATTCCGCCACATCCGCAAATGGTCACAGAGCATCGGATTCAAAGCCTCCGCCCGTGTTTCGCTAATTTACCACGATAGCACAAAAAAACGCAAGTGCCAAATTTTTTTTCGGGGCAAATCCGGGGGGTGTCTTCCAGAGCGTCCCCAAATAACCTATCCTAACTTATTATATTGCCCGAACAGCACCGAAGATGCGGTTTTCCAAAATCCTGATTGCCAATCGTGGGGAAATTGCCCTGCGGATTCTCCGAACCTGTGAAGAAATGGGGATTGCCACAGTGGCCGTCCATTCCACGGTCGATCGCCACGCCCTGCACGTTCAGTTGGCGGACGAAGCCGTTTGCATCGGCGAACCAAGCAGCAGCAAAAGCTACCTCAACATCCCCAACATCATCTCCGCCGCCCTGACGCGCAACGCCACCGCCATCCATCCGGGCTACGGCTTCCTGGCGGAAAACGCCCGCTTCGCCGAAATTTGCGCCGACCACGACATCGCCTTCATCGGCCCGACGCCGGAGGCGATCCGCTCGATGGGGGACAAATCCACGGCCAAGGAAACCATGCAGCGGGTGGGCGTCCCCACCATCCCCGGCAGTTACGGCTTGGTAACTGACGAGAAAGAAGCCACCCAGATCGCTCGGGAAATCGGCTATCCGGTGATCATCAAAGCCACGGCGGGGGGTGGCGGTCGGGGGATGCGGCTGGTGCAGAATCCGGAGGATCTCCCCAGACTGTTCGCGGCGGCCCAGGGAGAGGCGGAGGCGGCCTTCGGCAATCCGGGATTGTACATCGAAAAATTTATCGAGCGTCCCCGCCACATCGAGTTTCAAATCCTCGCCGACAACTTCGGCAACGTCGTGCACCTGGGGGAGCGGGACTGTTCCATCCAGCGACGCCACCAAAAGCTGTTGGAAGAGGCTCCGAGTCCGGCGTTGAGCCCGGAACTGCGGCAAAAAATGGGGGATGCGGCGGTGAAGGCGGCAAAATCCATCAACTACACCGGGGCGGGGACGGTAGAATTTCTCCTCGATCGCCACGGCAATTTTTATTTTATGGAAATGAACACCCGCATCCAAGTGGAACATCCGGTTACGGAGACGATCACGGGTTTGGACCTGATCGCCGAACAGATCCGCATCGCCCAGGGGGAAAAACTGCACTTCACCCAGGATGACATCCAACTGCGGGGACACGCGATCGAATGTCGGATCAACGCCGAAGATCCCGATCGCAACTTCCGACCCCACCCCGGACGGATCAGCGCCTATTTGCCGCCGGGGGGCAACGGCGTGCGGATAGACTCCCACGTTTACACCGATTATGAAATTCCCCCCTACTACGATTCCCTGATCGGGAAACTGATCGTCTGGGCCCCGGACCGCCCAGCCGCGATCGTCCGCATGAAACGAGCCCTGCGGGAGTTCGCCATCACCGGCGTCCCGACGACCATCGGCTTCCACCAAAAAATTATGGAAACCCAGGAATTCATCGACGGCGAGGTTTACACCAATTTCGTCGAACAGTGGATGAGCAAAAATTCCGACTCGGGCTCAGAGAAGGTGTCAGCTATCAGCCGTCAGCCAGAAAGCTGATATAGCAAGTTCGATCCGGATCGTCCCCCAAATCTCCCGTGGGGGCAACCGTCTCCGGTTGCCCGTCCGTCAGGGAAACTTGAAGTCAATCCGCGTACCTCACCAACTTGAAAATTGCTGTATTTCCCCACACCCCACCGAGCACACCCCACACCCCACACCCCAAACTCTACGATCACATCATCATCCGCAGGAGTCCCTGCTGTCCGAGTAATAGTTCCCGCAGGAGGCTGAAAATTCCCACCCAGATCACGGGGGTGATATCCACGCCGCCGATGGGGGGGACGACTTTGCGGGTGACGGCCAAAAAGGGTTCCGTCGGCCAGTAGGCGAGGCTGAAGGGAAATCGATTGAGCTCGGCCTGGGGATACCAAGTGAGGACGATGCGGAAGATGAACAGCAGGGTCATCCCGGCCAGGAGCAGGCCGAGAGTCCAGTCCAAAATTGAAAAGCTGGTCATGGCTTTGACGAGAGAAGTTTAAGTTTTATAACGATTCCTCATTTTAACGGTCGGGGGGCGATCGCCCAAATTGGCGATCTGAGTTGGACGGGTTCTCAGATTCCCCTCCGGCCAAGGGTGGAGAATTTCACAAAAATTGTTAAGATAACAGAGATAAATTTCTGTATTGCAAATCTAAGGATCGGATTCAGATGACTCCTTCATTAGCGAACTTCTTCTACAGCCTGCTTGTGGGTATCCTGCTCGTCGTCGTCCCGGCGACGGTCGGCTTGATCTTTATCAGCCAGAAGGATAAAATCATCCGCTCGTAGGCGGCTCGGCCCGATCGCCCTCGACGAGCGGCGATCGCTTTTCGGCTCAGTTGAAGTCGTCCGGGAGTTGGGCGGATCGGAATAACCTCGTTGTCCGACCCGTTCCCAATTCCCAAGGGCACCGAGTCCGTACCACTAGAAGCCCTGTATGCTAGTCGCTTTCCGGCGGACGGTAGAGAATATGAATGGAACTCGCTAAGATAGGACTGGCATAGGAGATTAGATAATGGTCAATTTAGGATTGAACTGGAGCAGCCTGCTGGGGATCATCCTGGCTGTGGCTGGCGCGGCGCTATATTTTCTCCGTTCCTGGCGCCCGAAACTCGCCCGCGATCACGATATTTTCTTCGCCGCCGTCGGTTTGCTCTGCGGCGGGATTCTCCTGTTTCAGGGGTGGAGACTCGATCCGATCCTGGCATTCGGTCAGTTCATGCTGACGGGAACCGCCATTTTCTTCGCGGTGGAAAGCATCAAACTGCGGGGAGTCGCCACGATGAAGGCGAAGGAACGGGCTCCGGTGGTGGATGACGATCGCTATGTGAGCGACGTCTACCGGGTGGATGCCGAACTCGACGAACTCGAACCCGTGGAGGAGGATTACCCCCCCCAACCCGTCGCCCGCCAAATTCGGGGCAGCCGCGATTCGCGCTTGACAAAACCGGAAACTTATGATAGCGAAGCGACCCGTCGCCGTCCCAGCAGTCGCCGTCCCAGCAGCGAACGTCCCAGTTCAGTCGATCGCCCCCGCAAGCGTCCCCCGTCCCGCCCCCCGAGCAGCAGCAGACCGACGACCACCGAGGAGTGGGAAGCCTCCATCGATTCGGGAAGCGATCGCCCGTACCGCAGCAGTCGCAGCAGCCGGCCCCCGTCCTCTCGCGGCGGCTATTCCACGGATCTCGAAGAACCCAGAACGAGACGGCCGCGCCCTTCCGAGCGATATTCGGATCGCCGGGAACGGGATACGACTTCGACGGACTATGTGGAGTATCGGCCCGTCGATTATTCGGATGACGATTACGAAAGTTCGACCGAATATTAAAAACTCGATTTGGGGGGAGAATTGCCTGCCAGTTTCAGGGGATGTTCCATCCTCCCAACCCCGTGATTTTTAGAAACTCGATGATTTGGCGTTGGTGTCGGGCGATCGCGATCGGTCTGTTTTCGCTGCTCCTGATGGTGGGTTGTACCGCAATGGCGATCGATGGCTCCGTGGCCTACGGCGCCCTCAACAGCGGCGCGACGGACGAGCAACCGGCGTTGAGCGGGGACGGCCGGTTTTTGGCCTTCGTGTCCGATCGCGACGGCCAGAACCAGTTGTTGATCTACGACCTGCGACGGCGCAGTTATGAGAATTTGCTCGATTTGAAGCGATCGCGGGCGATCGTGCAGAGTCCCGGCCTCAGCTACACGGGCCGCTACATCGTTTATAGCGCCAACGAGTCGGGACGGCCCGACATTTTCCTCTACGACCGCCTCACCCGCCGTTTGGAAATGCTGACGCGGGGATATCGCGGTTGGGTGAGGAACCCCAGCATCAGCCCCGACGGCCGCTATATTACCTTTGAAAGTGCCAGAAACGGGCAGTGGGACATCGAAATTTTCGATCGCGGCCCCAATATCGAACCCGACACCGTTGACTCGAGGTTTGCGGTAGCCGAACCGTCTCCGTCGGAGGAATAACCACCGACAGTGAAATGATTCGTGAAATTTTGTCGGCCAAGAGCCACCAGGATTAGGGGTTTGGGGGCCAGAAAATTTTCAAATCGCTTTTTCTGTGGATGACAGGCGATCGAACGATTCTCCAGGCTGACCGCGCATTTCTGCCTTTACCATTCTTTTCTCTTACGAAACATAAATCTGATTCTATCTTCTACTTTACCCCTGTCAATACATAATAAATGACTGGTCGATGGCAAATGACCGGGGGGAGCGGTTATATTAAAAGTAAAACTTTCGTAGTCTATCCAACAATTATTGACTCGCCATCCGACGCGATCGCCCAAAGTTTTTTCGACTTCAAAATCGTTTTGATTGGCAACTTCTATATTTTGCCAAATATTTTTCTGAATGCTAAAACCAAACTTGCCATCACTATACTTGTTCCAAAGTCGGTCAAGAATTCGTAAATCTTGCCAAGGTAATTTTTCGATGTCCCCTTTATCCAACCATCCTTCTGGATTTCTATTTGACAACTTGAGCATAAGATTTCGGGTATTTTCATCAGCTTTTTTCCATTCTTGATCTCGCAATAAATCTCGAATTGGAGCATAATCCATACCGGAAGCATCAGAGACAAGGGTTAGCTCATCTGTGAGCGAAGATAATTGTTTTTGTAAGTCGGCAATGGATTGAAGTATCTGAGTCTTAAAGTCATCTTCTGGCTTCGGTTGAGGTTCGACTGGTTTGAACCTTTCCGGCAAATTAGATAACTGCTGTTTGATCTCTAATAAGTCTCCGCTTAATTGACTGAGCTTAGTCTCAATATTTTTTGTTTCCATGACGGGTTTGATGGGAGAGTTAGCTAAAAAATCGTCGATTATCTGTTGATATTTTTGGGTTTCTTCTCGCGTCAATTTCAATTCTTGATTGGTTTCTGCAAGTTCATTTTTTAAATTTTGCAACTCAAGTTGATTGGAGTTATGTATATCCCGCATTGTTTTCAACTCATTGAGTAATTCTTGCCGGGTTGCAGTCAGTTCTGCGATCGCCTTTTCATGATACCCGAGTGGATGTTTCCAATCGTCAGATTTCACCACAATTAAATTCTCCTCAATTTTCTATATTGTACGATTGATATTTATGATTCGCTCGACAAAATACCCTTTGGCTTTGTTGACTCTAACAGAGGATGACTGACATCATAACCCTGTATAGTCTGATGCCAAAATTCACATAATATACCATATTTAATCCAATCTTCTATCGCTCTCCTTCTCAAGATTGGGGCATCCTTAACCAAAGCAGCCATGCGACTCGCATTGAGTTGGAGTTGACCATAAATTTTTAACACTTCATCAACGGGAGTATTTTCATTTAACTTGTTCAATTCATAACATTCGGTCAACTCATAAAGTTCCATATCTGAAAACCTTGCCCCTGGCTTACTTCCTAACTTTAATCTTCGTCTACAGGGATCTAATGGATTCGGTAAACCATGACCCAAATATTTTTTTAATTCATTTCTAACCTGCTCAAGCTTACCTTCCAAAATTTCATTGATTTTATCCACCAACTGATTAGCATCTTGGAATGTCTTCTCTTCTAAATTATTGACTTGATCAAAACCGATTATAACCCTCAGATAAAAATAATCAAAGTCTCTCGACTCGAACTCACGTTTGTCAGTGTGGGTGCGAGTTAGATAGAGACCACAACGCAGCCATCAACATC
>NZ_JAYFER010000275.1:0-38095 GCF_055795065.1 Lyngbya sp. CCY1209 | reverse complement strand
GAGCCGTGTGAGGTGAAAATCTCATGCACGGTTCTGAATGGGAGGGGGAGAAGGTGACTTCTCTCTCGACCCCTAATGGAGACTTCAGCCGATGCCAGATTGGGAGAGAGATTATGCGATCGCGGACAGTGAGAGAAGGATCGGTCGGCTTCCTGATCCTGTTTGGATTGGGGCTATTCGGGGCCACCGCGCTTTGGCTGCGGGGGGTCCGCCTCGGACAGCAAAATTATCAAATTGTCGCCGAATTTCCCAACGCCACCGGAATGCAGGTGGGGACGCCGGTGCGGTATCGGGGCGTGAAAGTGGGGCAGGTGAGAGCCCTACAGCCGAAATCCAACGGCGTGGTACTGACGCTGAATATCGATTCGGTGGATTTGGTCATGCCCCGGAACTCCCAAGTTGTGGCGAACCAAATCGGGTTGCTCAGTGAAACCTACGTCGATATCGTCCCCGCCGCCCCCTTGCCCTCTTCCCTCCTCACTGTCAGCCCCCTGGGTCCTGATTGTCCCGAGGCGATCCTGTGCGACGGGGCCGAGGTGAAAGGGATATCGGGAATCAGCATGGAACGGCTGATCGCGACGATGCTCGAATTTGGCGAACTCTACAGCGACCCGCAGTTATTTGCCAATCTCAACCTAGCCGTCCAAAATACCGCGATCGCCGCCCGGGAGGCCACCGAACTCAGCGCGAAAATGGGGGAATTTGTCGATGTGGCGAAGGTGGAACTCGGCAGTTTCAGCCAGTCCATCGACGAGGGGATCGGCTCCTTTTCCTCCCAACTCGACGGCCTCTCGACGGACCTGCGACGGTCCATCGACGAAGTGTCCGGGGCGGCGGTGCAGTCGGCCAACTCCCTGGAACGGGTGGCCACGCAAGTCAGCACCCTGGCCGAACAAGTCAATACCCTGGTGGCCACCAACCGCTCGACGTTGGTGACGACGTTGAATAATATCAACCAAACCACCGAAGAACTCGGGGCCGCGATCGCCACCCTGACCCCGATCCTCGGCCGCGTCGAACAGGGACAACTCCTGGAAAACCTGGAAGCGCTCTCGGCCAACGCCGCGGAGGCCTCCGCCAACCTGCGGGACGTCTCCCAAACCGTCAACAACCCCGACAATCTGATTTTGCTCCAGCAAACCCTGGATTCCGCCCGGGCTACCCTGCAAAACCTGCAAAAGGTGACGTCCGACATCGACGACCTCACCGGCGACCCCCAATTCCGCGACAATCTGCGAAATATCGTCAACGGCCTGGGGAACATCCTCACCTCCACCCAGGAGTTGGAACGCCAAACCGCCGTCGCCCAAACCCTGGTCCCCCTCTCCCAAGCCGCCGAAGCCGGGGACGAAGAGGCTTTGAAGTTACTCTTCTCGGAAATTGACCCCCAGGTGTGGGCCTGGGCGAATTCCCCCCACAATTCCCGGAACTCCGCCCTTCAATTCACCCCGGAAGCGATCGCCCCCCGCCGAGATGCCCCTTAATTCCGGGGCCGTTTCGTTCTGCTAATAATTAATTATTAATTATTATTAACCGAGAATGAAACGGCTCTTGCCCCTAATCCGGGTTGCACTTGTACCGCCGGGGGTGGTGGCGGTTCCGGCGGTCCGCCTGGGCGGTGTACCACCGATACCACTCCTTCGAGGAGCGGATGGCCAGCCACAGCAACAACAGGGCGATCAACCCCCCCTGTTCGGGGGCGTCGAAGGCGAAAATCACCAGGGAAATGCAGAGGGTATCTTGGAGGAAAATCGCCCAGAGGGGCAAACCCCGCAGGCGGTAGAACCACCCCGCCTGCACCAACTGCAGCACCAACGCGAACAATCCCCCGATGATGCCCACCAGCCACACCAGCCACGGGGTAAAATGGGTCGCCTCGGCGATCGCCAAACCCATGATCGCCCCCACCAAGGGACTCAACAGCAGTTGGACGAGTTGGAGAATCCGCTGTCCCAGAAACTTTTTGGAGGCGAACAGCTCGAACAGCGACCAACTCACCAGCGTCCCGACCACCACTTGAGGCGAAAAGGCGGACAGAAAGGGCACGTCGGACCACAGATTATTTTTCAGCAAACCGATCAGGAGGAGGGGGAGAGCGATTCTCATCCCTCCTGCGGCCGATGCTGAAAGGGCTGCTAAAAGTTCAATCATGACACGAGATTTGGGGTTGGGGAGTTCTCAGATGTCGGTCTGACCCTGAAACCCAAGATCGATCCCGAAATGGCTGATAAAATGCTCGAAAATCCGGGGTTAAACTCGGGGTGAAAGAATCGTTTCATTGTCCGGTCTATTTATAGTTTACCCTTTTAATTCCAACCGTGCATCACCTCGCCCACAAAATTGCCAAAATGCCGATCAAACGAACATTCGGGGACGGCAGCCACCGGCCGCAACTCCGCGCCGGGGCCGATTGCCTTGCAGTCTGGAGAAGGGCGGACTTTCGACCCCCCAGGTTGGCGGCGAAAAGGGTTCCACTTCGCGCCCTTCCCCCCGATAAAAAGTGAACCGATCCGACGGGTCAGACCCCCCATTAGATTTCCGTTAGAATAGATGGGAAGTCGGAGTTCGAGCCGAACCCCCGACCGACAATTATCAATTGTTAATTATTAATGATTAATTAATCAGTGACCCTGAAACGCAAACAGCGAAATTTATTATTGTCGGCCGCGGCGGTTTCGTCCGGGTGCGGGTTGGCGGCGGAATTGCTGCTGGGAACCCTAGCCAGTTATTTGGTGGGAAATCAGGCCCTCGCCTTCGGGGTGGCGGTGGGGGTATTTTTGGCCGCGATGGGGATCGGATCGTACCTGAGTCAGTTCGTCGCCCCCGGCGAAAATCGCGTCGAGCAACATCGACAATTGTTGACCAGTTTGGCCGCGGTCGAACTGGCGATCGCACCCCTCACCGCTTTACTCCCCTTGGGGTTATTTTTCCTATTCGTCATCGACAGTTCCCTCTGGTTGGGGCTATTTTTAGTCACCTTAATTTTGGGGACGCTGGCAGGTTTAGAAGTCCCCATTCTCACCCGGATAATCGAACAAGAAGAGGGAGTAAAAGATGCGATCGCGGGGGTTTTAGCCCTGGATTATTTGGGGGCGCTGGTGGGTTCTTTAGCCTTTCCTGTGTTGTTATTACCCTTTTTGGGATTATTTCCCACCGCTGCCGTTATCGGTTCTTTCCCGGCATTTATGGTGTTTTTATTGGGGCGATCGTTCCCCGAATTGCGCGGTTGGGCGATTCGCGGTTTACTCGTCGGCATCCTCCTTTTGGCTTTCGCACCGCTCACCATTCCCATCAGCGATCGCCTCGAAAATCAACTCTACGGCGCCCCCGTCGTCGCCCGCATCCAATCCCCCTACCAGCGCATCGTCCTCACCCGCTGGGGTCAGGATGTCCGCCTCTTTTTAAACGGCGACTTGCAATTTTCCACCCTCGATGAATACCGCTACCACGAAAGCCTCGTCCATCCCGCGATGGCGGCAAACGGCGACCCCCGCAACGTCCTATTGTTGGGGGCGGGAGACGGCATGGCATTGCGAGAAGTTTTGAAATGGCCCCAGGTCGAAAATGTCACCGTTTTGGAACTCGATCCAACTGTTGTAAAACTTGCCAAAAATCACCCCGCTTTATTGCGGGCAAATCAAAACGCCTTCGCCGATCCGAGGGTGACGGTAAAATACGGAGATGCCTTCAAAATTGCCCCCGAACTCGCCGAAACCTTCGATGTCATCATCGCCGACTTTCCCGATCCCGACGAAGAAATTTTGGCGAAATTGTACTCCCAAGGGTACTATCGACGCCTGCTTTTCAGATTAAATCCGGGGGGGGTATTCGTCACCCAAGCATCCAGTCCATTTTTCGCCCCCCGCGCCTTCGCCTCCATCGTCGCCACCCTGGAATCAATTGATTTATCCGTCCATCCCTACACCGTTAACGTCCCCAGTTTCGGGCCGTGGGGATTCGTCATGGCGGCGCGATCGCCCCTGAAACCGGAACAATTTCAACTCCCTATTTCCACCCGCTTTCTCACCGCCGAAATGCTCCCCGGACTGTTTCAACTTCCCGCCGACATCCAACTCGGAAATGTGGAAGTCAACCGCCTCTCCCACCCCGTCATCGTCCGCTACCAGTCGGATTGGCGGTGGAATACTTATTGATCAACTGTCGGGGAGAATACATCAGGATAGTCCGATATTTTTACCACTCCCGGCACAGAGTAACACAGAGAGAGAATGTGTCAGAAATCCAATATTTACTGCTATCTGAAAAGAGTTAATTGATGATTTTATTGAAGCTGAAGATATTGTTGAAATACGGGGTTGAGTTGAAAGTGCGATCGCTCCCCCGCCGATATTTTTTCGACCAACCCCCGTCTGACTAAAGATTGAATTGCCTGCCACAGTTCTAATTTCGACAATACACCATCGGCGGGGTTTTGGGAAATATCGACGGGTTGCCGTTCACTGGCTATCCAGTCGATCGCCTGTTTTTCTAAATCGGATAATCTGTCCAACTGGGATATTAAAAGTGGCGACAAGTCTCCGATAAATAGTTCATCACCTAGAAACATTGAAACTCGACCGTCAAATAGTTCTAATATCGTCGAAGCGATAATATTTAACCAGACGGGATGACCTTGATACGAGGTAATTAACTCATGCCATTTGTCCTCGTTGGTTAATCCTCTGTGTCTCAGGATTTCTGTGGCGGTTTCTCCCAAGCCTTGCAGGTGTAATGTGCGAACCGGTCTATTTTCGGCTTCTAAAGTGACGATTTCTCGGGGTTTTTCCCAACTGAGGAGAATGACACAACTGCGATGATTATTTCTGGCTATTTGCTGAAAGAATGCGCCGTAGTCTTGATAGTCTGTTAAATATTCCCCGGAGAGTTGATTGCCGGCAAATAGATTCTGTAGGTCATCTAGAATCAGCAAACAACGGCCGTTGCGAAAATCATCCATTGTCGTCGGTTGTGGGGTGTTTGAAAAGGGGTTAAAACGTTTTCTGAGTTGGGTGTTTAGGATTGCAAACTGGGGGGCGTTAACGAGACTTCGCCAAATTATATAATCAAATTTATCATTAATTGTTTCGACGAGTTTTAGGACGAGGGAACTTTTACCAATCCCCCTCAAGCCGTAGATGGTAATGAGGCGCGTATTTTCTTCTAATATCCACTGTTGGAGAGTGTCGAGTTCTGGGGTGCGATCGCAGAATTCGGTGATTTCTGGCGCGTCTGTTAGGTCGATAATTGGCGAGTTATTTTTTGTTTCGGCAGAGTTGAAATTGGAGGGCGATCGGATTTGATAATCTTCTTCATCTTGCCGTCTATTTCCACAAATATTGATATGACTATTAATGCTAACTACCGGCGAACAGTTTCCATAATTCCAAATATTAGATGTTGCAGTTTTTTCTAAAATAGAGCGAACATTCGATTGTTTAATATCTTCCTCTAGTGTATCTGATAAGAGTTTCCACAAATGCCGTGCCACTTGTTTGATATGATCGTGACTGCGTTTTGTATTCTCAGCAATTTCCGGATATTTTAGACCTTCCAAGGTTCCTTCCAAGACTGCTCGTTGTAAGGAATCCAAATGCTGTTTGGTTTTTAAAAACACTTGTTCGTCAGTCCACTGTAAAACCTCTTGAATGTCCATAAGCGCCTTGAGAGGTAGATTTTGATATCCATCACTTTATCACACTTTTTTACACCGGGCAACCAAATCACACTTTTTATTTGACTTTGTTGGCAAAGAAAATTCAATAAACAACGCTAAATAACGCCGTCATGCTCTTGATTTTAATCACTAAAATCGCTAAAATCAAAAAATTGACAATCAAAATCAGGGATCTGGTGTAAAAAAATGGGCAAATATTTACCCAGTCACGATCTGGAAGATGCGCTACAAAAAATCAATGAAGAAGATTTGCAGGAACTTGAAGAATGCAGTTCAAGTGATGCAGTAGCCGAACAAGCATTGGATTTTATTGAAGACAATAATGGAGATGTTTGGGCTGCATTTCAGGAGGCTCTTGAACAAATTGCACAAGATTATCCTAGCCAGATTTCAACTCTATGTGAGCGATTCAATGAACAATTTCGTAAAACCTTAAGCGACAAAGATATCAATCAAGATTTACCGGATCTGGCGAATACTATTGTTTCTGGTGTAAGTATAGCCGCATTAGCCTCTACCCATCCCGCTTGGGTTCCTTTTTTACCTGTTTTAGGATATTTTGCCGCACTGGCTGTCAAAAAAGGAATTAAGAAGTATACATCAGTTGATTAGAAAAATCAAGGCGATGAACGGATCTTGCAAATATTGAAAAAAACGTTTTAAAGGTTTTTTTCATATACACTGACACATAAATTGGTGATTTACCGGGTGATTTAAGGGGACGCACCTGACAATTTATGTTGATGGTTTGGTGCTGCGATCGCATTTGTCTGTTATCGAATCATGGAGAAAAGTTATGGCATTTTTGGGCTGGTTTTCAAAAAACAATTCTCAGGTAGAAAATACAATTACTGATGAAGATGCAGGGCGAATAGTAGATGAGTTTAATCAATCATCAAACACGATTCAAGAAATACCGGAAGTATTAGAGAACATCAGCTTTGATGAGGTGATTCGTTACTTTAAGAACCATCGCCAAAAAAATCCGTCGTTCGGACAAGCAGCTCTTATTTGTAAGGAACATAGCGAAGGAACATTTTTGGCTCAAGTTTTTTTGGATGAAAATAATAATTTAATCTGTCTCTCCAGTGGTTTGCCTTCGGGACGGCAGTTCGTCGCCAAAAATATGGATAAAAAATTGAGTGAATTTTTGGGCGATCGAGATTTTAATTTGGTTGATTTGAAGCCAAAGTCAACCGTCTTTAAATTCATCAAGATAGTCGGTGTAATCCTGTGGATTTTCGTGATTTTATTGATCTTATTGCCATTGCTGGGACGCTCGATCATGAATCAAGCGTTGGCGGCTGATTTGAAATCCTCTCCGCCATTGGAAATCACACAAAACATGGTGGCTTTTTGGCCAACACAAAAAGCTTTTGATAAGGCTCGCGAAACGGCTTATGTAAATGCGAAAAAATATGCTGAAAAGGAATTAGATGAATGGGAGAAAGAATTGGTAAATCGCATAGATACTGATTTTTTAGATTGGTATTTTAATTATTTTAATCAGAAAAAACAAGAGGTCGAGGTATTGGCTCAATATGTAGGTGAAATTGTGATTGACCCTGGAAATATCGATCATGTAAAAATTAATGATAATATCAAAAATCGCATCAATAAGAATATTAATCGAGAGTTTTCTCGTCGCGTGGTCAATTCAAAATATGCCGAAAGTAAATTCAGGGCAATCGTCATCGATACAACTGAATTCTACCTTGAGGAACTATCTGCTGATCTACATAATGTTCCCAAAATGTATAAAATTTCTCAAACAGATTGGGATCAGTATTTAGAGACAATCAAAGTAAGGTTGGAAAATGAACAAGGTGATGGAATATTACCGGTAGAGATTATTGGAGGTTATGTAACGACTAAAGTTGTAGCTAAATTTGCTGCAAAAGCTGGTAGTAAAGTTGCTGCTGGTTTTGTTTCCAGTCAAGTCGCAGCCCTAATAGACCCCGCTGTTGCTGTTGTTTTGTTGGGCTTAGATTATTTGGATTATATTAATGGAGTCGCCCAAAATAAGCCTCGTTTGCGTGAGGATTTAGTACAATCTTTGCATCAAATTAAAAAGACTCTTCTCAACGATCCTGAGTCGGGTGTTATGTCTGCGGTGAATGAGTTGGATGAGAAGATAAGAAACAGCATTTAAAGCGGATTGGGTGCGATCGCATTAAATTCAGAAACCGGGTTTTTCAAAAAAACCCGGTTTCTACGCAATTTCTGTACCGCCAATCATCTTTAGATGATTTTTGCTATAAGAAAAGGGAATTGATTCCCAAGCGGTTGTGATATTTAACAGATAATTTGAGTAGGGGCGAAAAATTTTTCGCCCCGATAGAAGATTTTTCGCCCCAACAATAACCCGCCTTGAAATCAATTTCAAGGCTGATAGCAAAAGTCCACTCAAGTGGACTCAATTGGAGTAATTATGTCCTAACCACTATGGCGGCTGCTATAGCAATGTGAAATAATTCGTGAAAAATTTATCCACTCAAAGCCCCCAGAATTGGGGGTTTGGGGGCGCGACTATTTGCAAATCGTTTCCGATTGCTATATTCTTACGATATTTTCTCGAAGTCAATCGTCCGGTGCGTTCCCATTCATCAATCAGCCCAACTCCCCGGTGAGTTGAGGGAACGCACCCTACAGCTACAACTATATAAGCCGGATTTTTCTAATAAGGTATCCAGTCTAATTTGTCTAACCACTCTTCAGATTCAGTAATTTCCCAAATTAACAGTAAAGACTCTGATAACGTTCTAATTGTACTGCCTGGACGGAGCCAAACTAAGCCCCAAATATGTCCCCCTTTTGTCCAGTGTTCCTGCAAGTGACCTCCCATGCTATTGCGGTTATCTGTTACTAATAATCGTTGAGATACTTCCAAATAATTCAGAAGGTCGGGATCGGGCGTTCCTAAAGGGGGCGCTTCGGGTTCCCCGACTCGAATGATATCAATATCTGGATTATAACGTTGTACCGCCAACTTCAACTTCGGCGGCAAATTTTCATCGAGGAGAAACCGAACTTTCATTGTTTAATTTCTCCTCTTGTCGCTGTTGTTTTGCTGCTTTTAAACGTTGTCTCAAGGGAGAGGGATGATTCACAAACTCTTGATAATGCTGTTCTCGCCGTTTCCACAACCGCAATAAATAAGCATCCAATAAGAAACGATTGTGTAAATAATAGGCGATCGCGGCATAAATTTTTTCAAGATTGAGGGTGGGCAACTCTTGTAAAATTTGTTCGGGTGTGTATCCATCTAGATAATATTTGATGATGTCTTCGATGCCGATGCGATGACCTTTCAGACGGATTTCGTCGGGATCTATAAATTCCAAATAATCTTCTAGCTGCATCGTTCCGATTCTCCGCTTTCTATTCAATGGTACGATATTTTCTCGAAGTCAATCGTCCGGTGCGTTCCCACTCATCAATTAGCCCAATTTCTCGTCGAGATGAGGGAACGCACCCTACAACTCCTGATGTCCGGGCTATTTCTGTCCGCAGATGACGCAGATTACACAGATTTTTGATTTCAGATTCAGAAACCGGGTGTTTCCAAACAACCCGGTTTCTACCCTCACCCCCGCTGCCGGGGCGCCTGACAGCCGATGACAATTTCTAGGGTTTGGGGATACTGACTCAACAGTTGGGAAAAAAGCTCTCGGTCGAAACTTCTCGGGTCCGATCGCTCCCCGGAACGGTCAACGGCCGCGTGGGTGGTGATGCGATCGCGCGGAACCCCCGTCCTAGAAACGAGCCAAGCCAACGATTGATATTGGGGCATTGTATAGCCGCTGTGGCCGGAACCATTGTTCATCCCGTCGGGGGGCGTTTCCAAAGAAATGTGATAGGCGAAATTGTTGACGGAGGGGGGATAATTGGGATGGGTTTTGACCGCTTCGGTGCCCCGACTTCCCACAAATACCGAATTTCCCGCCCCAAAAGCTCTCAGATCGGGGGGGACGATATAGACGATATCCCCGTTTAGGGTAATTAGGGTGTGGTAGCTGGCTTGGTTGTCCTCGGAACTGTGGGGGGTTTGGAAGAAGTTGATCGTGCTCTGGCTGGTAGCCGCCGTTTCGTGGAGGACGATGATCGGGACGTGGTTGGTGGGTTGACCGTTGATATCGTAAATATAGCGCTGGCCGTAGTTGGTGGGGTTGGCGATCGCTTGATATTCCATCGGAGTATAACCCGTAGGCGATGCGGCGGCGGCGGCGGAATTTTGCCACGCGATCGGACGCCGGAACCGGAACAGGGGGGCGGGTTGGGAAATGCCCGGCCCGACTTGGCTGGAGGCGACGGCGGGATTGGGGTCGGGGCGGATGGCGCAGGTGGGTTGCAGTTCCAGATTCGCGTTGGCGACGATCGCGCCCGTTTCGTGCCGTTCTTCGTTGGCGATGACCGGATGTTTCTCTGACAAGGCGACGGGCAGGGCGATCCCGATTAAAAAAATAATCGATAACAGGATGGGGGTCAATCTAAATTTCATGATCACCGGGGGCAAACCATCAACGCAGGAATTCCCCCCAAGTTTAATCCACAATTGGGATTTGGGGCGATCGCGGGACGTTTTTTATTTTCGGCCTGACTCCCCACCGCAAAAATACTCAAACGCTGCAATTCCCCGCGCCCAAATGCGATCGAGATGTGAAGTTTAGCTTAAAAATCCCCCCATTTGTCCCAAAAGCCTCCTTAAGATAGAAGCCAATGCCAAGCATTTCACCAAAGCTAGGAAATGAGGTGAACGGCAAGTCAACCGGGAGAAAGTCAATTTATGGTACAGACGCAAACGGGGCGATCGCAGCCCGATCCCCTCGATCGGGGATACTACCTGGATCGGGACTGCACCACCCTGTCCCGGCACGTCCTGCAACAATTGAAGAGTTTCGGCCCCGACGCCCAGGATATCAGCGCCCTGATGAATCGGATCGGGTTGGCGGGGAAACTGATCGCCCGCCGCCTGTCCCGGGCCGGACTGGTGGAAGGCACCCTCGGATTTACAGGAGATGTCAACGTCCAGGGAGAAGAGGTCAAACAAATGGACCTGTACTCCAACGCCGTTTTTATCTCCACCTTCAAACAGAGCGGCCTGGTGTGCCGTCTGGCTTCCGAGGAGATGGAAAAGCCCTACTACATCCCCGAAAACTGTCCCATCGGACGCTATACCCTGCTCTACGATCCCCTCGACGGCTCATCGAATTTAGATGTCAACCTGAACGTGGGATCGATCTTCGCCATCCGTCAACAAGAAGGCGACGACGAAGATGGCGCGGCCCTCGACTTGCTCCAACACGGTCGCAAACAACTCGCCGCCGGATACATACTCTACGGCCCGAGTACCTTGCTCGTTTACTCCATCGGAACGGGGGTCCACTCGTTCACCCTCGATCCCAGCCTCGGCGAATTTATCCTGGCTCAGGAAAATATTACCGTCCCCGAACACGGCCCCGTCTACAGCGTCAACGAAGGCAACTTCTGGCAGTGGGACGAGTCGTTTCGGGATTACGCCCGCTACGTCCACCGCCACGAGGGCTACACGGCCCGCTACAGCGGTGCTCTGGTGGGAGACATCCACCGGATTCTCTGTCAGGGCGGGGTGTTTCTGTACCCCGGTACCGCGAAGAAACCGGAGGGCAAGTTGCGCCTGTTGTACGAGTCGGCGCCGATGGCCTTTTTGATGGAACAGGCCGGCGGACGGGCCAGCACCGGCACCCAGGATATCTTGGATGTAATCCCCGAAAAACTCCACCAACGCACGCCTCTGGTCATCGGCAGCAAAGAAGATGTCGCCCTGGTGGAGTCGTTCATTCAGGATCGCAAACGTCGGGACAGCGAAGGGTAGAGCAGCGGAGTGCCCCCCCAACTGCCCTTAATTGAGTCCATGAAGACAAGAGGAATTTTAGATATGGCTACGAATCACATTAAAGAAATCGAAAAGCTGGGTCAAAGTATTTGGATGGACAATCTCAGCCGCACCCTGATCGAGTCCGGAGAATTGGAGCGGTTGATGACGGAAACCGGAATTCACGGGATCACCTCCAACCCCACGATTTTTAACAAGGCAATTCAGGGCAACGATCGCTACGATGCGGACATTGAAAAGGGGATTCGGGACGGAAAATCCGCGTCGGAAATCTACGAATCTCTGATTTTTGAAGATATCCGCAACGCCTGCGATATTTTGAAGCCCATTTACGACGAAACCGGCGGGTTGGACGGCTATGTGAGCATCGAAGTTTCCCCCACCCTCGCCCGGGATACGGAAAAAACCATCGCAGAGGCGCTCCGCTACAACCAAGCGATCGCCCGTCCCAACGTGATGATTAAAATTCCGGGGACGCCCGAGGGAATTCCGGCGATCGAAAAAGCCATCAGCGAAGGGGTCAATGTCAACGTCACCCTGCTGTTTTCGGTCAAGAGTTATACGGACGCGGCTTGGGCTTATATCCGAGGTTTAGAAAAGCGGGTCGAAGCCGGGGAAGATATCAGTAAAATTGCCTCCGTCGCCAGTTTCTTCCTGAGCCGAATCGATACGAAAATCGATGACGCGATCGACGAGAAACTGCACGGGGTGACGGATTTGAACCTGAAAGCGGAATTGGAATTGGTGAAGGGAAAAGTCGCGATCGCCAACGCCAAAATCGCCTATCAAGAATACAAGAAAATCATCCAGAGCGATCGGTGGAAAGCCCTAGCCACCAAAGGCGCCAACCCCCAGCGCCTCCTGTGGGCCAGCACCAGCACCAAAAACCCCGAATATAGCGACGTCATGTATGTGGACGAACTGATCGGCCCCAACACCGTCAACACCATGCCGCCCAACACCATCGAAGCCTGTGCCGACCATTGCCACGTCGGGGCCAACCGGGTGGAAACCGACGTGGATGAAGCCTACACGCTGATCGAAAATCTCTCGGCGCCCGAAATTGCGATCGACATCGATCGCATCATGGACGAACTGATCGAGGAGGGGATCGATAAATTCGTCGAACCCTTCAACAGCTTGATGGATGCGATCGAAACCAAAATGAAACAACTCTCCCCCGCCTAATCTATTGAGATAGCAAAAAAAATCGGTTGGGTCAGGCAAGTATCAGCTTGCCCCCACCCGATCCCCCTGATTTTCACGGTCTAATTCCGCCTTGATTTTCAATCCTTCCACTCAGAACAGCATCGATGGTAACACTCTTAGAAAATCCCCTCCGCGTCGGCCTGCAACAGGACCGCATCCCCGAACCCCAAATTTTGACCATCTTCGGCGCGTCCGGCGACCTAACCCAGCGGAAACTGGTCCCCGCCATTTATCAGATGTATCTCGAACGCAAACTGCCCCCGGAACTGACCATCGTGGGGGTGGCGCGGCGCGAGTGGAGCCACGACTATTTCCGCTCGCGCCTCCGGGAAGGCATCGAAGACTTCGGCGGCGGCCTGCAGTCCGAACAGATTTGGGAAACCTTCGCCAAGGGCCTGTTTTACTGTTCCGGCAACATCGACCAGCCGGAAAGTTACCAGAAACTCAAAGCCTTCCTCCGCGAGTTGGACGAACAGCGGGGCACCCGCGAAAATCGCGTCTTTTACCTCTCCGTCGCCCCCCGCTTCTTCGGGGAAGCCGCCCAGCAACTCGGACGGGCCGGGATGCTGGCCGACCCCAAAAAGCAGCGCCTCGTGATTGAAAAACCCTTCGGCCGGAACCTCGGCTCGGCCCAAGTCCTCAACCGGGTGGTGCGGGACGTCTGCGCGGAGGAGCAAGTCTACCGCATCGACCACTACCTGGGCAAAGAAACCGTCCAAAACCTGATGGTGTTCCGGTTCGCTAATGCTATTTTTGAACCTCTGTGGAACCGCCAATTTGTTGATCACGTCCAAATTACCGTCGCCGAAACCGTCGGTTTGGAGGGTCGGGCTGGCTACTACGAAACCTCCGGGGCGCTGCGGGATATGGTCCAGAACCACCTGATGCAGTTGTTTTCCCTCACGGCGATGGAGCCCCCCAACTCCCTCGACGCCGACAGCATCCGCACGGAAAAGGTGAAGGTCGTCCAGGCCACGCGCCTGGCAGATCTCACCAATTTGGACTGTTCGGCCGTGCGGGGACAGTATACGGCGGGATGGATGAATGGCGAGGAAGTGCCGGGATACCGAGACGAAGAAGGGGCTTCGCCGGAGTCCACCACCCCCACCTATGTCGCCCTGAAACTCAACATCGACAACTGGCGCTGGAAGGGGGTGCCCTTTTACCTGCGGACGGGGAAGCGGATGCCCAAGAAAGTCACCGAGATCGCGATTCAGTTCAAGGAAGTACCCTTTTTGATGTTCCAGTCGGCGGCAAAACAGGCTAACCCCAACGTTTTGGCTCTGCGGATTCAGCCCAACGAGGGGATTTCCATGCGCTTCGAGGTGAAAACGCCGGGAAACTCTCTGCGGACGCGATCGGTGGACATGGATTTCCGCTACGACACGGCTTTTGGCAAACCGAATACAGACGCCTACGCCCGGCTGTTGATTGACTGTATGCTGGGAGATCAAACGCTGTTTACCCGGGGGGACGAGGTGGAGGCCTCCTGGCGGGTTCTCACCCCCCTTTTAGAGGTGTGGGATGCCCCCGCCGCCCCCGACAGCGTCCCGTTCTACGAAGCCGGAACTTGGGAACCCGTGGAGGCGGAACTGTTGCTCAACCGCGACGGCCGCCGCTGGCGCCGGTTGTAAACGACAGTCCGGCGGGGGAGAATGGCTCCGAGTCGGGCGGTTTTCCCCGCCACTTTCCATGCAGATGAAATCATTAACCTTGAAGTCATAACCGCCGATTTTATGAATACACCACTCGTCGCTTTACAGAAACCCAAGGATATTTCCCTCAGCGAGATCGAAGCTGAACTGAATAATATTTGGCTGACTCAAAGTGGCAGCCAGGGCAAGACTCAGGCGATCGCTACCCGTGCGGCTACCTTCAGCATGGTCGTCTACGAACCGGAGGAGTTCCAGCAGTTGTTGGGGGGGTTGGGCTTTTATCGAGGGGCGATCGACGGCATCCACGGCATCGAGACCCGGGATGGGATTCGGGAAGCCCAGAAAGCCTACGACCTGCCCATCACCGGCCGCGTCGATCCGGAAACGTTGGAGAAGTTGCGGGCCGAGTTCGCCAAAGTGCCCCCGGAAAAGCGGGCGATCGAGAATGTGGACGCCCGGGGCTTCAGCATCAGCGAAACCATCGCCGCCCAAAATCCCTGCCGCATCATCACCCTGTGCCCCACCCTCGGCGAGGATACGGGGGTGACGGCCCAAGTCTCCGCCTACTGCCCCCTGCAAAACAACCGGGAGGAGGGTTTGGTGTGCTGCGAATACGTCACCCTGCGGGGGACCAAAAGCGCCCTGGAACGGGTCGGCAACGTCGTCGCGTCCCTGATGATTCCGGATTTGCCCAAGTTCGTCTGGTGGAAGGCGACACCCAACCCGGAGCAAGAACTGTTCAAGCAGTTGTCCGGCTGTAGCAACTGCGTCATCGTCGATTCCTGCTATTTCAGCGACCCCGAGTCCGAGCTCTCGAAAATGCAGGAACTGATCGAAGAAGAAACCTACATCGCTGATCTCAACTGGCACCGCCTCTCGCCCTGGCAGGAGTTGGCCGCGGCCGCCTTCGACCCCCCGGAGCGCCGGGTGTCCCTCGTCGATCTCGACAACATCACCATCGACTACGAAAAGGGCAATGCTGCCCAGGCGCTGATGTTCCTGGGTTGGTTCGCCAGCCGTCTGGGTTGGAAGCCGGTGGAATTTACGGAGGAGGGGGGCGACTACGACCTCAAGCACGTCAAATTTATCGGCCCGAAAGATCAGGAAATCCGGGGGGAACTCGCCGCCAT
Organism: Lyngbya sp. CCY1209; assembly: GCF_055795065.1. NCBI lineage: Bacteria > Bacillati > Cyanobacteriota > Cyanophyceae > Oscillatoriales > Microcoleaceae > Lyngbya > Lyngbya sp. CCY1209. Next base: position 22,552 of record NZ_JAYFER010000275.1, on the reverse strand, counting down.
CCCGATGGCGGACACCGGGGAAATTCCCGGGGATTTGGTGGGTTTGCGCCTGACCTCGAGCAATCCCAACGCCAACTGCTGCACCATCCTCTGTTCGGAAACAATGGGGTGCATGCGGATGGAAGCCGGGGGCAGCGCCCAGTCCTGCCGCACGGAACAGGTCACCGCCGCCACGGATCAGAAGGCGGAATACCTGATGGCGCAGCAGTTGCAGCGCTGGGGCCGGGATGTTTTGTACGAGGAGAGTCTGGCGGTGACGGCCCAAATTCTCAAGTTGGGCTGACCGTCGCATCGATCGCGACACAAATTTGTATCCTCGGTTACTTTAGCGGCGGTAGATGCTGCGTTAAGATGAGTCCCGGTCTTTTGAAGTGCCTGGGATTGGGGGGCGATCGCCCGATTTTTTCAACTCTGAAAGTTCGGCGATCGCCCAATTATTGAGACTCTCAATCCTCAAATGTAAGAAGAAGCCATACTGTTAATTGATAGCAGCCGGGGCGATTGGCAAATCGACCCCGCCCGCTTTTCCCGTGCGATCGGCGCGGAGAATCCGTCAACTCAAAAATCAACGCCCAAAATCACGGAAGACACCAATTCTTAGGATCAATTCATTTTTCCTCTCGGACGGGGCGTAAACGTCTACAATATTTCCAATTCGCAATTGTTATTCGATGAGCAGAGGTGTCAAGTATGTATTCAGATCGCGAACGCTCCTCAGATCTATCTCCGGAAACATCAGAATTTTCCCACAACCACCCCGTCGATGCGGTGGGGACATCGGAACTCCCACCGGCCCTGAAAGCGGCTTCCATCGTTGCCCTGATCGTCGTGCTTTTTGGAACTTTGATCGGGTCCCTGGCGGTGAGTCCGCGCCCGACCGCGATGGAGGCGGAGGAGGAAATTGAAGACACCGTCGCCACGGAAGAACCGGCGATGGAAGAGGCTGAACAGATGGCGACGACTCCCGCCGCTTCCGTGACGGAAGATGAGATGGAAACCGCCGGCACCGCCACCGAAACGGAAGCGACCGCTCTGGAAACAGACGGGACGGCGACCTCGGAGAGCCCGAGTCCCGTGGCGGCCGACACCGCGCCTTCGGAACCGACGACCTCCGAGCCGGTGGCGACTGCCGAACCCGAGCTCCCAGAATCGCCGGCCGCAACCGGGACCACGGAAATGGCCGAAACGCCGGGAATGGGTACGGATGCGACTCCCGCGGCCGCTCCGACGGCGGGCGAGGAAATGGCCGCGGCTCCCGGCGCGGTGGATGTGGACCAGTTGAATGAGATCGTTTACGACAAGGTGGATAGGGCCTGGACGGTGAAGGGGACTCCGGTGACGGCCCAGGTGAGCTATCTCGTCACCGTCACGCCGGAGGGGGCGATCGCCAAGTTCGAGCCCAACTCCCCCGACGCCAAGGATAATGTCGAGAATACCCCCCTGCCCGGTTTGGCCGAGTCGGACGGTATGGCGGGGCAAACCTCCGGTCAGACCGTGACGTTTGAAGTGGTGTTCAGCGATACGGGCGCCCTGGAAGTCAAGCCGTCTCAGTAAATACCGCGATCGCCGGCGACGGACACTCGGCGATCGCGGCCACGGGGGTCGGGTACATAATAGAAATATCAAGTTTGGTATCCAACCCGGCACTCATGTTAGAAACAGACGCCAAAGCGACCGAAACCCAATCCGAGAGCGATCGGTGCGTCCTGGTGTGCCAGCATCAGTCCTGCCTGCGACACGGTGCGGCCGAAACCTTGAAAGCGTTTCGAGAAGCCGACCTCCCCGATGTTGATGTCCGGGGATGCGGTTGTATGGGCCAGTGCAACATCGGCCCGACGGTCAGGGTCACTCCCGAGGAAATCTGGTACTATCGGGTACACCCGGAAGATGTCCCCGCCATCGTCGCCGATCACTTGAAAGGGGGCGAACCCGTGCAGGACAAACTCAATCCGAGGATACATCCCCGCTTTCATTACTGAGGCCGCAGCAGTTGGCCTGAACCCAAGTTCGGATCAGGGAATTGACCTGTTCCGGGACTTCGTCGTGGGGACAGTGGCCGGCGTCGAGAAAGTGTTCCGAGAGGTTGGGATAATGCGCCCGGAAGCGATCGCTCCGAGCCCGGCAGTCCATCCAGGGATCGCCCTCCCCCCACAGCAACAGTAAAGGACGATTTAGGCGGGACAGCAAGACGTCCACGGAGTCGCCCCGGCGACTTTTGAACACGGACGCGAACACCTTGACGGCGCCGGGGGTGCAGGAGGGGCGGTAAATTTCCTCCACCAGGCGATCGGTTACGGCACTTTGATCCAGATACACTTTTTGCAGGGTTTTGCGGATCACCGACCGCCGCCGGGTCCACTGAAAGATCACAAAAGTCCCCCAGTCGCTGAGGATAAGCGATCGCACCGCCTTCGACATCCGCCTTTTCCAGGTCGGTGGTTCGACTTTCGGCTCGGTGTCCGAGAACGGTCCGGCGCTGTTGAGCAAGATCACCCCCGCCGCCGAGTCCGGATAGTCCGCCGCCGTGCACAGACAGGCGTAGCCCCCCAGGGAGTTGCCCGCCACCACCGCCGGCTTCCCGATTACCTCTGCGATGAAGTCGCGGAGCTGATCCCGCCACAAATCCCCGCCATATTCCTGGTCGGGTTTCGCCGAGCGCCCGAATCCCAACAGGTCGATCGCCCAGACTTCAAATTCGGGACTCAATCCCTCGATATTCTTGCGCCAGTGATCCGTGGAAGCCCCGAAACCGTGTACCAGCAGCAGCGGCGGGCGATCGCTCCGGGGCGCTCCGGCCCGGACGTAGTAAATTAACTGATCCCGCCACTTCCAGTATGATGATCCATCCCATGAAGTCGAACTCATCGCAACAGTCGTCCGCATTTTGTAAACATTTGTTAATTTCCCTTGACGATTGTATCAAAATCTCGTTCGTTTCGGGATCGCAGCGATCCCCGAGATCGACTCAAAATTGGCAACCCTTTTCAGCACGGCGATCCCCGGCGATCGGGGCGCAAATGTCGCCCCGACTGGCTTCTGGGAGCCGGTTTTCGTGTTACAATAGGGAACGAAGATGCGATCGCACGTCATGAAATTCCCACCGACGGAATACCGAAGACGGCGCGATCGTCGGGGTCCGCCCATCCCGCACCGGGAAAAATGATTTTTAGGATGGCAGTCAACACGAAAGACCTGGAGTTAAAAAACATTGGATGTTATGGGAAAGATCGGCCTCTCTTTTGATACGAGCCATTGAGTGACGGGGAGGTTAAAAAATGCTCTCAGGCCGTTTTGAAAATCCTCTCACCTGGCTATTGAATTCCCAATGGAACCTTGAAATTGGTCGTCCCATCTCATTTAAAATCGATCGCAAAAAATTTGTGGTTGAATGGTTGATTTGACGAATTGTTGGGGTAATCTTAATGGAAAAATGGGTGTTCAAGCTGTCAATCCCTTGGATCGAACAACTCGGAGTGACACCTTCCCCCGCCCCAAAACAAGTGGGGGTCAAGGAACGACGGCGACCTTGATTCGGATGGGGTTATTGGTGTACAATTCATCTGAGTTGAGCGGTACGGGAAAGGGCGAGACAACAAAACGATGCTCTAACTGCGGTCACGTCAAAGATTCGATGCCGTTATCGGTGCGAGTTGATCGGTGTGAAAAATGCAGTTGTGAGTCGAACCGAGACTTGAATGCGGCCCAAAATTTGGCAATGGCGGGCAGCTTGCCTGGGGCGGCCTGTGGATCGGAGAGTGCCGACACTTCCTTCGGCGTGGCTCCGAAGAAAACATCGAACCCATCCAACGCCAGCCGAGATTTGGGCAACTCATGGTTAGGTTTGAGTCGGTTTTTTAGAGCGGAGTATTCACAACTATGCAGGGTGTGAACCTTATCCACCTGAAAGCCAGGGAGTTTTCCGAGTGATTGCAATATCATCGCGTCCGGTTAAACGCAACTGGGTCACTATTAGCTTTGCTTCTACACTCTATCTCTGTCCGATTTTGGACCTACTTCTAGCCGAGATCCCGACGGAGTGGCAAGGAGAACTGCGGCTCGGACTCCAAGAAGCTTTGGTGAACGCAGCCAAGCACGGCAACAAGCTAGACCCCAGTAAAACCGTTGTCGTCCGTTTCTCGATGGTCAACAACCAGTTCTGGTGGATCATCTCGGATCAAGGGCGGGGTTTCAAGCCCCCATCCTGTCGCTGTCATCTGTCCGTGGTGGACTCCGAAACCGCCCGGGATGACTCCGACTCAGACCCGCCCCACGACGAAAACGAATGCGGACGGGGACTCTTTATTCTCGAACAAATCTTCGATCGCGTCGAGTGGAACCACGACGGAACCGAATTGGTGCTGTGCAAAGAACTTCCCAAAATTGGGCTCTGGGGTGTCGGGCATCGGGTGTAGGAACAATTAACAATTAATCATTAATAATTGATAATTGATAATTAATTGTTTTTCCCCGACTCCCGATTCCCTACTTTGACTTCGAGCCGTGGGTGGGACAGGGGGGGGCGGTAATGGAACGGTCCAACCACCCGATCGCCTGTTGCAGCCTCGGGAGCGCCTCCTGGGGCTGATCTTTGAGCAGGAAAATTAGCGCCGCGGCCACCTGTTCCCGGGCGCGGGCGTTGCGGTTGGACTTGAGGCGGTGCCAGTCCCGTTCGGAGATCGCCAACTGTTCGGCGAGTTTCTGGGCCAGTTCCAACGTCTCCGACGCATTGACCTGGGTTGAATTGGGATGAGTCATGGCGATCGTTTGATTCGACTTGGCTGTATTTTAATAGTTATAGCAGTCGCCGGGACCGTCGGGAGATCGGAAAATCCCGAAACCTGCCAAAGGCAGGCAGTTGAGTGAAAGCTGATTGCTCGGGGCTGACGGCCGATCGCTCTATGTATTATGCCGAGAAATACTCCATCCCCACCGAACCCCGCCGACCCGCCAGAAGAAATGACCGAGGAACGAGAAATTGAACAAGCCCTGGAATCGGCGGAGCGAAGTCTGGCCAGCCTCCAGGAGCGGGTGGCCCAAATCCGCCGCGATCGCCAGCGGAAAGTCGAACTCAAAAACCGCATCGACGAAGTGATCCCCGAACTTCGCCGGCAGCGATCGCAACAACTCCAGCAAGAACTTAAACAGCTTCGGGACGAACTCGACACCGTCGAACTCAACTTGGAAAGCCACCTGTTCACCTGGGGGAGCCTCAAAGAACCCTTCTGGCAGGCCGTCCGCTTCGGGGGACTCGGGATCGTCCTCGGCTGGCTCCTCAAATCCTGTGCCGGATAATCGTCGTTCGCGACCCCCTCAAATCGGGCTCAACTGCTTCAACTCCTCCGGTTTGAGAACCCCCCGTTCCGTGATAATCGCCGTAATCAACGCCGCCGGAGTCACGTCGAAAGCCGGGTTGTAGAACTCCACCCCGGGAGGACAGATGCGGGTCGGGCCGATCTGGTACAACTCCGCCGGATCGCGCTCCTCGATGGGGATTCCCTCCCCCGTCTCCAGGCGAAAGTCCACCGTCGAGAGGGGGGCCGCCACGAAAAATGGGACGTTGTGCGCCTTGGCCACCAGCGCCAAACTGTAGGTCCCGATCTTGTTCGCCGTGTCCCCGTTCGCCGCGATCCGATCGGCCCCCACGATCGCCGCGTGGATCGACCCCTGCTTCATGCAGTGAGCCGCCATATTGTCCGAAATCAGAGTCACGGGGATCTGATCCTGGACGCATTCCCAAGTCGTCAATCTCGCCCCCTGGAGGCGGGGGCGGGTTTCGTCCGCGTACACCCGCGCCAACCGCCCCGCACCTTGGGCCGAGCGGATCACCCCCAACGCCGTCCCGTAACCCGCCGTCGCCAGGGAACCCGTGTTGCAGTGGGTCAAAATATTCAGTCGTTCCGGCGTTTTCGGCAACGCCTCCAACCCGCGATCGCCGATTTCCTGGCAGGTTCTCAAATCCTCCGCCTGGATGGCTTTCGCTTCGGCCAGCAACGTTTCCCGAATCTCCGCCACCGCTCCGGCGGCGTTTTGAGCCGTTTTCTGCATCCGTTCGATCGCCCAGAACAAATTCACCGCCGTCGGGCGGGTATTCCCCAAAATCCGAGCCACCTCGTCGAGTCGGGCCAGGAACGTATCGCGATCGTCCGTTTCAATCTCCCTCGCCCCCAAATACATCCCGTAAGCCGCCGCGATGCCGATGGCCGGCGCCCCCCGCACGATCATCGTCGAAATCGCCCGGGCGATATCCTCGTAGCGGTGAATTTCCACGATCGCATATTCCTTCGGAAGCCGAGTTTGGTCGATGAGAACCACCCGATCTTCCTTCCAAATCACCGGATAAACTTGAGTTGGGATAGACATCTTGAGTCGAGCTCGCAGCCCGTCTGAAAACAGTGGATTCTTCCCCAGTTTACCCCGATATAGCGATCGGCTCCCGCTCCACCCTCCACAATGGGGAGATCTCGGAAGTCGGGAATGTCCGAACGCTTCCGGCGGTTGCCATATATAGCAGTGCGCCCTCGTGTCGTTACAAAATCTATAAAAGAAAGTCGGGAGTCGGTATTAGGGAGTCGGGGGATCGATCATTCTCACCCGTCCAGCCTGTTACCGCCCGCCTCGCGCTGCGCTATATTTCAAAAAGCCCGGGCCGGGGGTAGATGCGGCGCGATTGCCCTTTTTTGAAGGTCGGCCCCGGCTTTTCCATCTCTATTTCGGCGGTTGAAGCGGCGTTTCGCCCGTCTCGACAATTCTCGAACTGCCATCGATCTTGAACTCGAAATTACTCGGGAAGGGGAAATTCGCAGTCGATCACGTTGGCTTTTCTCAGACAAGTGATCGGTTGTGGAGAGGCGACGGGAATAAATTCCCCATCCAAAACAAAATCGTCGGCATTGAGCACGATACATAAAATTTCCTGGGTGCTTCGCAGCTTGATCACGGTATCATCTCGCAATCCATCGGCATCGAAATCGATCAGCGATCGATAGTCCAAGTCCGCCTCCGTCAACCCGTCCATGAGTCCAATTTTATCGCCGTCGCTGAACCAATCGAAATGGGTAATAACTGGTGCTTGATTGAGATCGGTCGTCGCCCCATGAGTTCGGATAATAAAAACATCGGTTTTACCATTGCCACCGATGGCTTGAGCACGGACCATCGGTGCTGGCATACTGACGCTGAATAGTGGTAAAGTTGTCACCATCAGCAGGGCCGTAAATTGTGTGAGGAACATCACCCGTACCTAACGCTACAATTCGAGCCTACGTTCGGTTTTTCGCACCTTCGGAATTGAGGGTGCTACTATTGGAACTTGGACAAGGTAGCCCGGGTGGATGATGTCCCCGCCGGCACGTCTCCAACCCTCATCGAATCTAAATTTTCGGGGTTCGAGCCTTGATTCTCGCTGGGAGAAGGGGAGTGGACGGTCAAACAACTGGTTTCCGAAATTTTTAAATGAACTCGATCGCACCATTATTCAGGCAATCCGTCATCGTTTTTTTGAAGGCACTGTTCGACCCGGAATTTGCGCCGATGGCCGTCTGGGTGGCCGCCGTCGTGGGTACGCTTTTGTTCGCCATCAACCACGGCTGCGTCCTCGTCAAAGGGCAAATGACCCGCGATCGCTGGATTTCCGCCCCGCTTACCTACGCCGTCCCCTACGGCGTCAACGTTCACGGCCAGTTAATCAGCCGCCGGCGATCGCGATCAAATTCCGAAAGTAAATATTAGGGAATTTTCCGGAATCAATCCCTCCGGCTGTGAAAGCGATCAACGGCAATTTGCGAGTTGTTTTTTTTCGGAAATCGCGACGGCTCAATTTTGCCTTTCAAACCGTCTCAAAAATTCGTCTAGTCTCCAAATTGAGGGGGAAATACCATCATGCATCCGACCCGTTTATCTCGCCCGTCTCTCAATCCCTGGGGGGCGATCGCTGCCTTTTCCTTGGGTTTGGGATTTCTCGGCCTTCCCCCCCTCCCCCCCGTCGTCGCACAGGAGCAGCAAGTGAGAACGTTGACCGTCAGCGGTGAAGGCATCGTCACCATTCCCACCACCCTCACCCGAGTTCAACTGGGGGTGGAAGTTTCCGGCAAAACCGCCGAAGAAGTCCAACAACAAGCCGCCCGGCAAACCTCGGCTGTGGTAGAATTGTTGCGATCGCGCAATGTCCAAAAGTTGGAAACCGCCGGCATTCGCCTCAACCCCAACTACACCTATCGCGACGACCGACAAGAATTGACCGGCTATACCGCCACTAATACCGTCACCTTTCGCCTGGAAACCGAGGCAGTCGGCAACTTGCTTGACGAGGCGGTAAATGCCGGGGCGACCCGCATCGATGGCGTCAGTTTTATCGCCTCCGATTCCGATATCACCACCGCCCAACAACAGGCGTTACAATTGGCGACCCGGGAGGCCCAACGCCAAGCCGATGCCGTCCTCGATACCCTCAATTTGACCCGCCGAGAAATTGTCAACATTCAGATCAATAGTGCGGGTTCTCCTCCCCCCGTGCCCATGATGCCACAGGCGGCGCGTTTGGAATCGGCCGACGCCTCCACCCCCGTCATCGGCGGCGAACAAGAAGTTCGGGCGTCCGTCACTTTGCAAATTAGCTACTGATATCGCCGTCGGCCGCCAGCTTGCGGTCAACCGCCCCCGAACGGGAGATTTCGCCCTCTTCCGTTCGCCGACATTTGAAGATTGTTTTTTAGTTTTAAAAAAAAATTAAGAAATGTTAAAAATTCGGCTGTTTTGGGGAAGGGGGTTGATTTTGGGCTTGACTTTTGGTATTATTATTAGACAATGGGAGTGGTGGTAAAAAAAATATTTTTGCAAACACCCCATTATGTGTGATTGATGTCAATAGTTTACCGCGAATCGCCGCCCCCCGTCAACCCCCTTCACCCCAATTTTGGTCATGAAAAAAACCCGAATCACGGCGATCGCGATCGGCGTACTTGTCGCCATCACCCTAATTTTCAACTTCGCCCCCGTCCGCGCCGCCGACACGACCCAACTCGAATATCGCGTCCGGCGGTTGGAGTCCGAAATGTCCCGACTCGGCAACCAAGTCAGCCGACTCCGCTTTCAAAGCTCCGGGGCACCGAGGGTGGAAGTCGTCCCCCGACCCGATCTCCCGGAAAACGTCCCCCCCGAGGGGATGACCCGATGGCTGTCCGGCGACCCCATGTTCGACAACCTGGCCACCTTGACCATCGAACTCAAACAGGATGTCATCGACATCCGAGAGCGCCTGTCCAAACTCGAAGCGAAGATCGAAAACTAAGCGCCCATTGAAAAAGTGCTGCCACAGCACCCCAAAAAGGATAAACAGAATCCCTCATCGGATGTTGCCGGCAGCACGGGGGTTTCCGACAGAAACCCTCAGAGACTATTCAATGATGTGGAAATAGTAGGCCGCAACCAACAGGTTGATTCCGAGCAGGACAGCCGCCCAGAAGATACGGAAGGTGTAAGGACCACCGGATTTAGTATTTGTCATTTGCTTAAATACCCAATGCTTTGAGTCCATTAAATCATAAAAAGCGATCGCCCTTAATCGATCTTTGGTGCAATATCGGCCCCCGACGGCTCGGCGATCTCACCCATTCTTCCGGAAGGGATTCCATCTGCCACCTCAATTCGCTACAATAGTCAGGTTGTCTAAACTCGCACATCCGGGAGTTCGGGTGTCTGGCGGGGGTTTTCCCGCGCAGATCGGCGCCCGGGTGGAGGATCAACCCGAAAAGGAGAAAATCGACCATGCCAGTGATCAGTCTCGCAGAAATGCTCGAGTCCGGGGTACACTTCGGCCACCAGACCCGCCGTTGGAATCCCAAAATGTCCCCCTACATCTTCACGGAGCGGAACGGTGTCCACATCATCGACCTCGTTCAAACCGCCCAACTGATGGACCAGGCCTATGATTACGTCAGAAGTTCCTCCGAACAGGGGAAAAAGTTCCTGTTCGTCGGGACGAAGCGCCAAGCCGCCGGCATCATCGCCCAAGAGGCCAGCCGTTGCGGCGGATTCTACGTCAACCAGCGGTGGTTGGGGGGGATGCTCACCAACTGGGTGACGATCAAAACCCGCGTAGACCGTCTCAAAGAATTGGAAAGCCGGGAAGAAAGCGGCCAGTTGGACTACCTCCCCAAAAAGGAAGCCGCCGTCCTGCGCCGCGAGTTGAGCAAGTTGCGGAAATATTTGGGCGGACTCAAGGGAATGCGCCGGGTTCCCGACGCCGTGATCCTGATCGACCAGCGCCGGGAGTACAATGCCGTCATGGAATGTCGCAAGCTGGGTATTCCGATCATTTCTTTGTTGGATACCAACTGCGACCCGGATTTGGCGGACATCCACATTCCCGCCAACGACGACGCCATCCGCGCCATCAAGCTGCTCGTCGGAAAGTTGGCGGATGCCATTTACGAAGGTCGCCACGGCGAACTTGACACGGCCTCCGCCGAGGACTACGAAGATTACGAGGGGGCACAAGACTACGAGGACTACGAGGAAGCCGACGAAGAGGGGTCTTCGGACGACTCGGAAGAGTAGGTCAACGGACCGCAGCCTGAAGCGGGAAACTTCGGAACCGACCATTTCCTCGGAGGGGGTGGCGATCGCTACCCCCTCCGAGGGATAACAGTTGAGTATGGCGCGGAGCATTTGTTAAACTTCAGTAACAACTGCCTCATAGCGACTGACCTAAACTTTAAGCAAGGAACGAAAGGAAAAAGATGGCGCAAAACATATCTGCGAAAGTAGTCAAGGAGCTGCGCGACAAAACGGGCGCCGGCATGATGGACTGCAAAAAAGCCCTGAAGGAAACGGATGGCGATATGACGAAGGCCGTCGAGTGGCTGCGACAGAAAGGGATCGCATCGGCCGACAAAAAATCGGGTCGCTCCGCAACTGAAGGGTTGGTGGGCAGCTACATCCACACCGGGGGACGGGTCGGCGTCCTGGTGGAGGTCAACTGCGAAACGGATTTCGTGGCCCGACGGGAAGAATTTCAGGAATTGGTGCGGAACGTCGCCATGCAGATTGCCGCCTGTCCCAACGTGGAGTACGTCTCCGTCGCGGACATTCCCCAGGAGATGGTGGCGAAGGAAAAAGAAATCGAGATGAATCGCGACGACCTGGGCAACAAGCCGGACAATATCAAGGAAAAAATCGTCCAAGGTCGGATCGACAAGCGCCTGAAGGAATTGTCTCTGATTGACCAGCCCTACATCCGCGACCAGAATATTTCCGTGGAAGAGCTGATCAAGCAAACGGTTGCCAAACTGGGTGAAAATATCCAAGTTCGTCGGTTCGCCCGGTTCGTTTTGGGTGAAGGCTTGGAAAAGGAAGAAAGCAATTTTGCGGAAGAAGTCGCCGCACAAACCGGCGGCAAGGCGTAAAATGTCACCCCAAACCGGGGGGATTTTTGATTAACGTCGCCCCGATCTGATGGCAGAATCGAAACAGATCGGGGCTTTTATAGCGCTGCGCGCTGGTATAGTTACAGGTTGAAATGAAAAATCCCTTTATATTCCCAAAAATCTGACCCGCTCCCCCGGCTCCCTCAGCTCCCTCCGCTCCCTCCGCTCCCTCCGCTCCCTAACTGTAACTATACGAGCGCACACTGCTATAAATATAGGGTGTGGGGCGTGGGGAACGTAACCGATTCCCGATTCCCGATTCCCGATTCCCGATTCCCGATTTTCCCTGCTCTCAATTATGGCCGGATCGCTCAAACGCATCGAACAAGATATCGCCACATTGGAAGAGGCGATCGCCAAGATCGCCCAGGAATTTCATAGCTGTTACGATCGTTATTTGCAGGTGTTGAGTCATGCCGTGCGACAGCAGTTGATCCTGGCAACTTATCATTTGTGCACCCAAGGGTATCCGGAGGCGTTTTTGCAACTGTCTTACTCGGAAAGACAGCAGTTGCAAGCCGGAATTCGGGATTTGGCTGGCCAGACTCAAGCTAAATTGACGGCCCTCGTCCACACCCCGATCGCCGAGAATGCCCCCCGGGCAGCCCAGGGAAAGTTGAATTCCGCCCCCCAGGAAGAAACCCCCGAAGAGCCAGGAAATCCGGAACCGCCGGAGGCGACGGCGGCATCGAACCCCCCCGCCGAATCGCTCTCCGAACTCAAACCCCTCCTGATTACCCCCATTCGCCTCCTGCGCTGGCAAGAAAATATCGAGGAGGCCATCCGAGGACTCCTCCACGCCCTCTCCCACGATGTCAACCTCCTGTTGCAGGACGCCGGAATTATCCTCCCCGAACTGCCCGAAGCCCTGCTAGAAGCGGCATCCAAAGCCGATCCCCCGCCGGAAGCGGCCGGTGGCAGCCCCAATTTGCTCAATCTGACCATCGAGACGGACGATGAGGACGACCAGCAGAACCCCAATCTCACCGAACTGATTACGGTTCACCTGCGACTCTCCGAGATTGAATTCGCCGACCCGGGGGTAATGGGGGCCAGACACCAGATCCGCAATTTGGTCGCGCGCCTGAACCGCCTGGGGCGGGATTACCAGAAAAAACAGCGGGATCGGGCGGTGCTGGAGGCGGAGTCCGCCTGGCGTTCGAGTTGGTTCGAGGAGTAGCCGCGATCGCCTCGCATACGCTATGTTGATAAAAAAATCAAGTACAGGGGCGAACGCGCCCTTCTAGCCTATCCCTTTATCTTACCGGAAGGCGATCGGCTTGTCAACCCTTTTCCGCCTTGATTTTGCCCCCCAAAACCGCTATGCTATGAAGACTGATTTTAACTCTCAAACCGCGTCAAACGAGCTTATAGCTTGTCACAGGCAGGATGCCTGTACTACCGCGAACAAGATTAAATAAAAGCCGATTTATAGCAGAATTTGATACCGATAAAATTGACGACAATTTGCATGAATTATGGCAACTTACGAACTCGACTGGTGGCGCATACAAAAAGCCCTGACTGTTGAGGCAGAACGGGGATTTAATAACATTCAGGGGAAGCAGTATCGGTTTAACGAGTTTCTGCTACTCAGCCTCCATCAAGTCTTGGAAATTATCCCGGCGGAAGCCCATTCCCTCGGGCAGAAATTGGCGGGAGACTTTGCCAACTACTCCCAACTGGAATTGGAAGAGCGGCAACATTTAATTGCGGACACCCGGCGGTTTTTAACACAATCCCAGCGACTGTTAGAATCCCAGAGAAATTTATCCCAACATCACAATCCGGAACCGTCGCCGCTGCCAGCCGTCCCCAAACCGCTTCCCCAACAGGAATTGAACGCCAAAAAAGCCCCCGATTTGGACAGTTCTTTAAAAGAATTGGTGGGGCCGAGAAATGGCGATCGCCTCGGCAAGTTGGGAATTTATAACGTTTACGATTTACTCTATTATTATCCCCGGGATCATATCGACTACGCCCGCCAGGTGAAAATCAAAGAACTAGAACCGGGAGAAACCGTCACCATCGTCGCGGAGGTGAAACGCTGCCACTGTTTCAGCAGCCCCAAAAACCGCAAGTTAACCATTTTAGAATTGGTCGTTAAAGACGAAACCGGGCAACTCAAAATCACCCGCTTTTTCGCCGGAAATCGTTACGGGAATAAAGGCTGGCAACACAAACAAAAATATAACTACCCGCCGGGGGCGAAAGTCGCCGCATCCGGACTGGTGAAAAAAAATAAATACGGCATCACCTTAGATAACCCGGAACTGGAAATTCTCGATCGCGCCGACAGCCATATTTCCTCGATGAAAATCGGCCGGGTGCTGCCCGTTTATCCCCTTTCAGAAGGTATCGGAGCGGACCTGGTGCGGAAGGCGATGCTGGCGGCGTTACCGGCGACGAATCACTTGCCGGAATCGCTGCCCAAAAAATTGATCGAAACCTATCAGTTGATCGAAATCTCCGAAGCCGTCGCCAACATCCACTTTCCCCCCAACCGGGACTGGCTGGCAGCGGCGAGGCGACGGCTGGTATTTGATGAATTTTTCTATCTGCAATTGGGATTGCTGCGGCGGCGGCAGGTACAGAAAACGACGGAAACCAGCGCCGTTTTGACCCCCAAAGGGGAATTGATCGAACAGTTTTATAAAATTTTACCCTTTGAACTGACCAACGCCCAGAAGCGGGTGATCGGCGAAATTATGGGCGACCTCAACTCCCCGGAACCGATGAATCGCCTGATTCAGGGAGACGTGGGGGCGGGTAAAACGGTGGTCGCCGTGGTGGCGATGCTGGCGGCAATTCAGGCCGGATATCAGGCGGCGTTGATGGCGCCGACGGAGGTTTTGGCAGAACAGCACTATCAAAAATTGGTGGGTTGGTTCAATTTGATGCATCTGCCGGTTGAGTTGTTGACGGGTTCGACGAAAACCGCGAAGCGGAGGCAGATTCATTCCCAGTTGGAGACGGGGGAATTGCCGGTTTTGGTGGGGACCCACGCCTTGATTCAAGATCAGGTGAATTTCCACAAGTTGGGGTTGGTGGTGATTGACGAACAGCACCGATTTGGGGTGCAGCAGCGGGCGAAATTGCAGCAAAAAGGGGAGTCGCCCCACGTTTTGACGATGACGGCGACGCCGATTCCCCGGACGTTATCGCTGACGTTGCACGGGGATTTGGATGTGAGTCAGTTGGACGAGTTGCCCCCCGGACGGCAACCGATTCAGACGACGATGTTATCGGGTCATAAGCGTAAGGAAGCCTATGATTTGATTCGGCGGGAGGTGGCGAAGGGACGCCAGGTTTATGTGGTGTTGCCGTTGATTGAGGAGTCGGATAAGTTGGAGGCGCGATCGGCGATCGAAGAACATGATAAACTACAGGAGAAGATCTTTCCGGAGTTGGCGATCGGGTTGTTGCACGGGCGGATGAGCAGCCAGGAGAAAGAGGAGGCGATCGCCAAATTTCGAGATCGAGAAACCCAGATTTTGGTATCGACAACCGTGGTGGAAGTGGGGGTGGACGTTCCCAACGCCACGGTGATGTTGATCGAAAATGCGGAACGGTTCGGACTGTCGCAACTTCACCAACTGCGGGGCCGCGTCGGCCGGGGAAAGGACAAGTCTTATTGTCTGTTGATGTCGGGGAGTTCTACCGCCGAGGCGAAGCAGCGACTGCAGGTTTTGGAACAGTCCCAGGACGGTTTTTTTATCGCCGAAATGGATATGGAATTGCGGGGGCCGGGTCAGGTTTTGGGAACCCGACAGTCGGGTTTGCCGGATTTTGCCCTGGCGAGTTTGGTGGAAGATCGGGAAGTGTTGGAACTGGCGAGGGAAGCGGCTCAGAAGGTGATGCAAAAAGACCCGACTTTGGAACGGTGGCCGGCGATGGCGGCGGAGTGGGAGCGGCGGTATCAGAAGATGATGGGGGGGTCGATTTTGACTTGATTTATATTTAGATAATTTGAGAATATTAACCACTCCAGGCACAGAGGACACGGAAGGAAGAGGGAGGGTTGTATTGCTCCCAAACTGCCAATTTTTGGGGGTTTGAATGGGTGGGAGTTTTGCGAATTATATCAGACGGTTATTTGACCGCATAACCTCCCCGATGCTTTTTAATCCTCTTGAGAGGATTTGTGCTATTAGCTTGGGAATTGATTCCCAAGCGGTGCTTGATTTTATGCCCCATTTGGGGGAAGATAAAATTATCGAACCATCCGCCGAGCAATGTTATTGATTTTTACCGATTTGGACGGAACTCTGCTCAATTCCGAGGATTACCGGTACGATCGCGCCCTCCCCGTCCTCGAACAACTGAAACAACAGCAAATTCCCGTGATTCCCGTCACCAGCAAAACCCGGGAAGAGGTGGAAGTATTGCGGGGGGAAATTGGGTTAACAGATCCGTTTATTGTGGAAAATGGCAGTGCTATTTTTATTCCCGAAAATTGCGATCGCCTCACTTCCCCGGAAACTCAACTTCGGGGCGATTATTATTTGATGCAACTGGGCGATTCTTATGCGGATATTCGCCGGGGATTGGCGGAAGTCATCGCTTCTCTGGACGAACCGCTGCGGGGGTTCGGAGATTTGAGCGTCGATGAGATTATACAGCGAACCGGATTATCGGCTGAGGAGGCGAAGCGGGCGAAAAATCGGGAATTTACCGAACCGTTTGTTACTCCCAAAACTATCGATCCGGCAGTATTGGAAAAAACGATAACGGAGTCGGGATTTCGCGTCGTGGTGGGCGATCGCTTTTCCCATCTGATCGGTGGAAATGCCGGGAAAGGTCGGGCGGTTGAGTGGTTGGTGCGGCGATATGCTATGATCGCACCGGGAGAAACAATCACCACTCTCGGTTTGGGGAACAGTCCCAACGATTTGGCGATGTTGGAAGCGGTGGATATTCCGATTATTATTCCCGGCAAAAAGGGACCCCATCCGGGATTGAGCGATCGCCGCTGGCCAGTCGCCTCGTCTCCCGGCTGTCAGGGATGGGCTGAGGTGGTGGCGGAAATTTGCGATCGCTTGGGAGTTGAGATTAACAATTGACGAGAAATGCGGCCGGCGGGGACGCACTGCCCCCACCGAAGAATGAATTCTGATTGATATTGAGAAATGTGGCCGGCGGGGACGCACTGCCCCCACCGAAGAATGAATTCTGATTGATATTGAGAAATGTGGCAGGCGGGGACGCACTGCCCCCACCGAAGTTTTGTTAATTTCCCGATTCCCCATCTTCCATTCTTTCAATCAACAGATCCCGAATTTTCAAAGCGGTGGCGGGCGCCAATAATACCCCGTTGCGATAGTGTCCGGTGGCGAGGAGGATGTTTTTAAATCCGGTTAAAGGGCTGATGACCGGGGCGGGTTGATCGGGGCGGGGCCGCAGACCGCTCCACTGGCGGAGGATTTCGGCCTCTTTCAAGGCGGGACACATGGCGATCGCACCTTCCACGACGCGATCGAGCAATTCGGTATCAGCCTCCACATTACCATCCGCGTCGGGAAATTCCACCGTCGCCCCCACCCAATATTCCGCCCCGCCCAGGGGGACGATGTGCACGTCATCGCCGGTAATTACGGGTTGGGGACTCGTTGCCAGGGGTTGGGGACACCGCACCTGCAAAGCCTGTCCGAGAACCGGGCGAATCGTCACCGGAGGGGGTTGGGGGGGCGTTTCCAGCAGGGGAGTCGTTCCCAATCCCGCCGCCACCACCACCCAGTCCGCCGCCAGAGTGCCGGTATCGGTTTTAAGAGTTTGACAGATTTTCTGAGAATCGCCATTTTCGGCGATTTCCCAGCCGTCCACCCCGACGCCGAAATTGAACGTCACCCCATTTTGTCGGGCGGCATCCACCAAAGCCCGGGTGAGGGCGGTGGGGTCGAGTTGCCGGTCGCGGGGGGAATAAATCGCCCCGGTGACGCGATCGCACTGGATCTGCGGATATCGCGATCGCACCGTTTCCGCGTCCTGCAACTCCAGCGGCAACCCCTGGGACCGGCGAATTTCGGCCAACTCTTCCCAGCGACTCCAGTTTTCCCCCTCGAACCCCAGCATCAAAATGCCCCGGCGGTTGTAGGGGAGGGGGCGATCGAGGCGGGTTTCCAGTTCCGGAATCAGCGTTTCATAGCGTTCCAGACTGTCCCGCCGCAACTTCCAGGCCCGCCCCTTGGTTTTGTGGCTGATGACGCCCATCAGCACGCCCAAAGCCGCCCCGGTGGATTCCGCCGCGGGGGATTTGCGATCGCACACCGTCACCGACAGCCCCGGAACCGAAGACAGTTCGTAGGCGATGGCGGCGCCAACGATACCACATCCGACAATAACAACGTGAGCCATAAGTGAGCTATCTAGTGTGAGCGATCGGCAAAGGAATTAAGTGGCTTGGGGAACTTGGGTCAAAAACGTGTCCAGGTCCTTGAGGGCTTCCTGGTAGCCGGTAACGGCTTGGGCGCGATCGCCTTTTTCGGCCGCCGTGCTCACTTCCACCAAATGCTGGGACACTTCCCGGTACAACTTGCGGGCCGGGGGTTGGTCATCGGGGAGGAGTTTGCCCGTCAGGTAATTCATATCCTGGAGCAGGGTTGTGAGCGGGCCGTGGACAAAATTATCCACATTCACCCAGTCACCATTTTGGATGCTGGCGGTCAGTTCCTTGGTCATGCGATCGCGCAGGCCGAGGATATCGGTTTTATACTCTTGAATTTGTTCGAGTTGGGCGTCGCTGTAGGTGGGCGGCTCGGCGACCTCGGGCGCACTGCAGCCCACCACGAATGCAGTCACCAGTGCCAAAACACAGGCCAGAATTGAACGATAACGTTTCATGGCAAATTTTGTTTGGTTCTTTAAATTTCTACAATTTGCTCGGTCGGCAAAAAATGATTATCCATCCATTGTTGCAGAAAACATCTACCACACGCGATCGATTTTGGGCAGAAGGGGGAGGTCGGGAGTCGGTATTAGGGAGTCGAGAGTCGGGAGTTGGGGAAATTTTTAACCCTTCCCTACACCCCACACCCTACACCCCACACCCTAGTTCGGCCTGAACTGCTTTTCCACCAAACCGACGATGGTATCCCGGGGCAGCAAGCGGGGCAGGTTGACGATGATCTGGTTGGATAGCCCTCCCGTGACGAGGGTGGAGAAGTCTTTTTCCAGGGCGGCGAGGGTATCTTTGACCACTTCTTCGGCGGGGGTGAGGGAGTTGCCGGCGCCCCGGAAGGATGCGGGAAATTCGGCCGCATCGAAAAAATTCGATTCCGTCGGGCCGGGACACAGGGCCAAAATGCGGACGCCCGAATCTTGATTTTCCGCCCACAATGCCTCCGTGAAGTTGAGGACGAATGCTTTACTGGCCGAGTAGACGGACAGATAGGGCAGGGGTTGATAAGCGGCGATGGAGGAAACGTTGACGATCGCCCCCCGGTTTCGCGGTTTCATCGCCGACAAAAACCGGTACGTCAGCCCCACCAAAACCCCGATATTCAATTGTACCATTTGCATCTGTTTGTCGAGCGATCGCGTCTCGAACGGACCGTAATCCCCAAATCCGGCATTATTGATCAGCAGATCCACCGTCTCCCCCCCGCCGGCGACGGCATCGAAAACCACCGGCGTCGCGTCGGGTTCCGTCAGATCTTTGGCGATCACCTGCACCTGAATCCCGTGTTGTCCTTGCAATTCGGAGGCTAGGCGATCGAGTTGATCCCGCGATCGCGCCACCAAAACCAGATCGACCTTCCGGGACGCCAATTCCCGCGCAAACGTTTCGCCGATCCCGGACGACGCCCCCGTAACCAGAGCTTTTTTAATGGAATTCAACTGCATAAAAAATGAAAAATGAAAAGTGAAAAGTGAAAAATGAAAAATGAACGGGGATTTCCCCACACCCTACACCCTACACCCCACACCCTAATTCTCCGGCTGTCTGCAAATTCCGAACACGGACGTGTAGCCGTGCAGGAAAGTGCCGTTCCCCACCGGGCCGATTTCCCCGTTGCAGAAAAACCCACTCAGGGGGATGGGAAAGTGGCGGCGGAATAAATTCGAGTCGAAATTGGGTTCGCCGTAGAGGTTTTCACCCCGTCCCAGACAGGAAAACATCAGGGCGCCCCGGGTTTGCACCGCTCCGGGCCGCGCCGGGGTGTCCTGGTTTTTGAGCAACAGTTCCAGATCTTCGGCCGAAGTGCGGGCGTCCCGCAGGTGAAACTGGATGCGCTGTCCGGGCCGGACCCGATCGCCGATCGCGATCGCCCCCATCCGGGGATCGACTCCGATCAAATTCCGGAGCAAAAAATCCCCCGCTTCCAATTGCTGTTTGAACTCGTCCCGGACCACCCCGACAAATAGAGAATGCCCGGCCAGTTGCCGATCCTCCTCGCCGAGTTCCCCCAACAGTTCCTGGAGAGCCTCCAGGGGGGACAGTTCCCCGCCCCCCGCCGCGTCCTGTTTCTCGACCTGCAAAATGATATTGCGATCGCCCCGGGTAATTCGGTACGGGTCGCCGATCGGCCGGCATCCCTGGGCCACGATCGTGTCCAGCACGATATTGCCACTCAACGCCACCCCCACCGCTTCCCCGGCGTACAGTTCGCCGTCGCAAAAGACCGCCGTCCCCTGACCCATCGCCCCGGAACTGGCCAGTCCCCCCACTTTCGGAGCCCCCGGATAGGCGTAGTCGAGGCCCTGGAGCAAATCGTTGATTTTTCCGTAAAACGGATCGATCAACAAAATAAATTGGGGATAATTTTGCGGGTGGACGCCGATCAGTTCCACCCAATCTTCCGGGGAACTGTCCAAATCCGGGAGTTCCTCCGTCGTCAGGTGGAAAGGGCGGACTTCGACACCCGGAAGGTGGGCCAGACACAGGCTCAGGGCGGGTTTCCCCTCGATTTCTTCGGCTTTTTCCCCCGATGCCATGCCGACCACCCCCCCGCCACTGCAACCGATCAACGCGGGGACCGACAGCCGTTCGGCCAGCAGGGGCATCAGTCGGGAATAGTCGCTGGCGAAGGCCGAGGAGATGAACACCAACCCCAGATCGGCCGGGGCTTCCAGGGCGGCTCGGGCCGCCTCGACCACCTCCGTCACCGCCGCCTCCAGAGAGGCGCGGGTCGATAGGGTGCTGACCCACCGCATTGGTTCTGTTGTCGGTTCTGCCATGTTGGCCCTCCTATAGATTCTCTCTCACCCATTCCGGTTTTCCGCTCGGGTTATATTTTGCCGGTCAGATGGCTGTTATTGTCTTGAAAGCGTCCCGCAGTCGGTCGTGTGTTAACATTACTTAATGTTACGAGCCCTCCGGTTTGGGTGCGGCGACTTCCGATCGCCCGGAGCAAACCTTAAAAAACAGTCAAAATTTGGGGTTGACGCTCCGGAGTGATGTATCACAGACTATGGAAGATCGCTGAACCCGTCAGCTAGGATAACCCGGTCGAGCGATCGCTGGCTATCAAAGCTGATGGGATCGGACTCGTGACGACGTTTGTAAAGGGAAAAAAGGTTAGTATGAGCGAAAATATCGACGAACTCATCGAAAAAGAGCGCCAGGAAGCTCGCAACGTCTGCGATACTCAGGGGGGTACGTCTAAAGAGTGTGCCGCCGCCTGGGATGCGGTAGAAGAGCTGCAAGCTGAAGCGGCTCACAAAAAGCAACAACCAGCCAAGAGTTCCTTTGAAGTCTACTGCGACAACAATCCCGAAGCCGCCGAGTGCCGGGTTTATGACGACTAGGTTCTCCTTGTTATCCACCAGTCCCCCAGCCCCGGCCGCAAGTCGGGGTCGAGGGATTTAACCCGACCTCGACGGATACGCGGACGCAACACCCGGACTTTTCGGGGGTTGCAGTTTCGTTTTCAGGACGGTGAGTTGAGACCGCCGGCGATCATCCCCCGCCCCTCCCCCCCCTCCGATCCAGTTCGGATAATCAGCTATTGTGTAGATTTCCGATCATCGAATTCAAGAAATCGTTTTAATAAAAACGATTTGAGCGGAGATCAGATCAGCACCGCAGACGAGAAAATAATGTTCAACCCAATCTTGATGGCAGCCCAACCCCACAGTTTAGCAACTTGGGTGTGGATGGATTACCGACTCGCGGTCGTGCTGACCGTGATTTTTCCCCTAATTTTGCTCATTTGGGCCTTTGTTCAAAAGTTGGAAGCCCTGCAACGGCTTTTAATTATCTATTGGCGGGTGGCGAGTCTGTTGATGATCACGGTGTATCTGATGATCGCCGCCTTTCCCTTCAGTTTTTTATGTTCGATCGCCTCCCGCATTCTCATCCCGCTGAGTTTGTGGTTTTGGGTGGATATCAACGAAGAAATCGAGGATATGCAACCATCGCCCCTGAAACTCACCTTCACCAGTTGGCGGTGGGCGATTACCGTTTACAACGCGATCGGAGCCCTGCTTTTCCTCCCCTCCCTGCGATGTGCATTTTTGGGCACGCAAGATTTACTCGCCGATCCGGGTTGTCGGATCTGGCTCGATCCCCCCTGGACCTACAAACAGATTTTTCACCCGGACTGGACACCCCAATTTCTCGGATTTTTGGGCCTTGTGGGATTGTTACTTTATTTGATTTATTTCGGATATTTTATCCTGATTCGTCTGGGAAGACAGGGACGTTCTGCAACGGGAAATTGACAATTTATCATTGATAATTGATAATAATCAACTTTTCCCGACCTCATGATTTGAGGGAGAATATTCAATCTAAAATCTAAAATCGATATGCCAGTCGCGATCGCCAAGCGTTTGGAACAATACACAGAAAAAAATCCCCGGGAAGTGTTGCTCGTCCGGGCGGAAATTGACGGGGAACCGGACGAAATCGCCATCTTTAAAGGCTTCTCCAGTTCCCTGATGCGGGCGACGGCTTTCGATCCCGATGTCCCCGTCTTACCCGACGACGCCACCATTTTGGAAATTGATCGCCTCGTCGGTCCCTACAACCCCGCCAGTCCCCAATATATCGAGCGGGGATTGAGTTGGGAAACCATCCAACCGCTACTCTCCGCGGCGGGAGTGTGAGGAGAAGAAACCCGATTTCTAGAAGAATTTTTAATTCCCCACCAAGATACTGGAAGAAACCGAGTTTCTAGATATCGGAG
>NZ_JAYFER010000274.1:0-22879 GCF_055795065.1 Lyngbya sp. CCY1209 | reverse complement strand
ATCCAAGGGGATGGAAGCCTTACCGGGAGGTTATTTCAGGCATTTCAGCCCTATTTCATTCCCGAACGAATCGCACTTCACCCACCATTTTAGCGATCTCGACCCCGTTCTGCTCGAAGATGACGATCGGATCGCTCCCCGGACTGAACTTGACCCGCTTCACCAACACCTGGCCGTTGGCGACGCGCTGGCCGACGCTCACATAACGGCTCGTCGGTTCGTTGGGCGCTTTGAGGATGATTTTTGTATCCGTATCGGTCTTGACGACCCCGGTCACTTCCATCCCCCGGGCCAAATCCGTGGGGGGAGGTGGCGGGGGGAGGGCGGGCGCGGCCGGCGGCGGGGCGTTGGGATCGACCCATGCCGTCGGCGCCTCCGTGATGGGAAGGGCCGGCAAATCAGGGACTCCCGCCACGGCCAGGTCAGGGATTTCCACGACCGGAACCGTCGGAATGGGTTCGGCCGGTGCCGCCGGTTCAGCCGGCGCTCCGGGTCGGGCTGGCGCTCCGGGTCGGGCCGGTGCCGTCGGTTCGGCTGGCGCTCCGGGTCGGGCCGGTGCCCCGGGTCGATCGGCCCCCCCCGGTGCCCCCGGCGCTCCGGGGGCTGCTGTACCGGCGGCAGCGACCGGGCTTTGCCACTGGGGAGGTCGCGTGGTGATGGGAACTGGCGGTAAGTCGGGGACTTGATTGGCTTCCGGCGCCGCCGGTCTGGCGGCAACGGTAGCCGGCACTCGCCACTGGGGCGGCGCGGCCGACCCGGGCAGATCGGGCAAGTCCGGCACCTGCCGGGTTTCAAATGTCAATGTCTCGGCGAACGTCTCGGCGGTGGCATCTTCATCTTGGGGCCGTTGTGCGAGTTCGGGGGGAAGCGGCCCGAAGGGGCTTTCGACGGCGGCATCGGGAACGTTGGCCGGTGCGGTCGCGACGCCGTTGTCGCCATTCCGACGGCTTCCTTGAAGCTGTAACAGTCGTTCCTCTGCTTTTGTGGACTGAATCAAACCGGCTTCGGCCGCCGTATCCGTTTGTTCGGAAACCAGAGGTTCCTCAAATGGCTCTTCTTCTCCGTCCGCTTCTGCTGTTTCTCCTTCTTCTCCTTCTTCTCCTTCTTCTCCTTCTTCTCCTTCTTGGGCTTCCGTTTCGGCCGGGGCCGTTTCCCCTTCTTCTCCGGGTTCCCCTGTCACCTCGGGTTCGGCCGGAGCGGTTTCTTGGACGGCGGGAGTGGATGTCACTTCTTGTTCGTCCGGTTCAGATCCGCATCCTCCCAGCCACAGTGACAATGCCCCGACAACAATGACAAACAGAACTTTACGCATCGCCCGTCCCAAATGCTCTCTATCTAAGATAGCCAAAGTATATCTGATTCATCCACGCTCGCAATAATCTTTGCAGTTTCCCCCCCACGGACCCGGCAGTCGGGTGAAAATGCCGGGTCCGTGGGAATTTCGGGGTGCGGGCGAATCGGGCGTCTGAAATCTAAAATTGATTGAGGCCCACCCCACCCCCCCCACCCGACACCCTTGTTATGAAGTGCCGGGATGGTATCATGTCGGTGGAATTCACAAGCGCGAAAAGGTAACTTGGCATGGCATCAGTGTCTGTATCTCCCGTTGTGCTCATCATATTAGACGGTTGGGGCTATCGTGAACAAACGGACGGAAATGCCATTGCCGTTGGCAATACCCCTGTGATGGATAGCCTGTGGACGGCCTATCCCCGGACGCTGATCCGGGCGTCGGGGAAAGCGGTCGGCCTGCCGGAAGGTCAAATGGGAAACTCCGAAGTGGGTCACTTGAATTTGGGGGCCGGACGCATCGTCCCCCAGGAACTCGTTCGGATTTCCGATGCGGTGGAAGATGGCACCATTCACGACAACCCCGCTGTGATCGAAGTGTGCGAAGAAGTTCGCCAGAGCGGTGGGAAGCTACACCTGATGGGGTTGTGTTCCGATGGCGGGGTGCATTCTCATGTGGATCACCTACTGGGACTGCTCGATGTCGCCAAGGCGAAGGGAATTTCTGAGGTTTGCATTCACGCGATTACCGACGGTCGCGACACGAACCCCACCGACGGAATCAACGTTCTGAAACAGATTCAGGATTATACCGAAAAAATTGGAGTCGGCCGGATCGCCACCGTCAGCGGCCGCTACTATGCGATGGATCGCGACAACCGCTGGGACCGGACGAAGTTGGCTTACGATGTCATGACCGTCGATGGTCCCGGAGACGATCGCACCGTCGCCCAGATGGTGGAGGAGTCTTACGCCGGAGGGGTGACGGACGAGTTCATCCGGCCGATTCGGATGGAGCCGGGGGCGGTGGAGGCGGGAGATGGGGTGATTTTCTTCAATTTTCGGCCCGATCGCGCCCGACAGCTCACCCAGGCCTTCGTGATGTCGGATTTCCAAGGGTTTGAACGGGAACAGATTCGACCTTTGAGTTTCGCCACGTTCACGCAGTACGATGCCAAATATCCGGTGCGGGTGGCTTTCAAACCCCAGAGCCTCGACAATATTTTGGGACAGGTGATCGCCGACCACGGTTTGAAACAGTTCCGCACCGCCGAAACGGAAAAGTACGCCCACGTTACTTATTTTTTCAACGGCGGTTTGGAGCAGCCCTTCGAGGGGGAAGATCGGGAGTTGATCCCGAGTCCGGCCGTGGCGACCTACGACCAGCAGCCGCCTATGTCGGCGGAGGAGGTGACGGATGTGGCCCTCGAGGCGATCGAAAAGGGGATTTACTCCCTGATGGTACTCAACTACGCCAACCCGGACATGGTGGGCCACACGGGGATGATGGATGCGGCGGTGCGGGCGATCGAAACGGTCGATCGCTGTCTGGGAGAGCTCTTGGAGGGGATCTCCAAGGCGGGGGGAACCGCGATCATCATCGCGGACCACGGCAACGCGGAATATATGTGCGACGAACAGGGCAACCCCTGGACGGCTCACACCACCAACCCGGTGCCGTTCATCCTGGTGGAGGGGGAAAAGCGGAAAATTCCCGGCCACGGCACCGACGTGCCGCTGAGGACGGACGGCTGTCTGGCCGACGTGGCGCCGACGATTTTGGAAATTCTGCAACTGCCCCAGCCCCCGGAAATGACCGGAAAATCCATGATCGAAAAGTCCGAGTTGGACGTGCGGGAAAATCGGACACCGGTGCGGGTGCGGTTGTGAGCGGTATTAGGGAGTCGGTATTAGGGAGTCGGGAACTGGGCTGACAAACCCGGTTTCCGAAATTCACATTGACAAAATTATTTTGATTTGAAATAATAGTAGATTGTCTGTCTAAATCTGGCTCGGATCAGGTTGACAAGTTTGTAAATGCCGATCGCGGGCCATCGCCCGTCCTCGGCTACCTGTACGGCAACTTTACCGAAACTTTCATGACTTACGCAATTATTGAAACGGGTGGGAAGCAACTGCGCGTGGAACCGGGCCGGTTCTACGACATCGAATCACTCCCCGTGGACGAAGACGAACAAGTGACCATCGAGAAGGTGCTCCTCGTCCAACATGACGGCGAGGCCCACATCGGGCAACCCCTGGTTGAGGGGGCGACGGTGGAAGGCACGGTAGTCCGGCACTTCCGCGATCGCAAAGTGATCGTCTACAAAATGCGCCCGAAGAAGAAAACCCGCAAAAAGCGCGGCCACCGGCAGGAATTGACCCGGTTGATGATCGATTCGATCAATCTCAACGGCTCCGTCTTGGCCGGCCGGGACTCTGCGGAAACGGCGGCTCCGGAAGCTGCGGCAGCCACTGCATCCGAAGAAGAATAAAGGCTTCGGAGTCATCCCGGAGCGGAAGAGAGTAAAATATCAAACCATCGGGTTAGTTTGGAGGAATCATGGCTCACAAGAAAGGAACGGGAAGCACTCGCAACGGCCGCGACTCAAATGCCCAGCGGTTGGGAGTCAAGCGCTACGGCGGACAGGAAGTTCGCGCCGGCAACATCCTGGTGCGTCAGCGCGGCTGCAAGTTCCACCCCGGCAACAACGTGGGTATCGGCAGGGACGATACTTTGTTCGCCAAGGTGGATGGGGTCGTGCAGTTTGAACGCCGGGGCAAAAGCGGCAAGAAAGTCAGCGTTTATCCCGTGGCGGAACCCGCGGCGACGGCGGCGGCATCCTAAAAGACTGCATTCAACTGCAATATTTTCCAAAATTTTATCAATTCCGGGCTATTTTAGCCCGGTTTTTTTGATGGCAAAGGAGGGAGTCGGGAATCGGGAATTTTTGAATGCGTGAGTGTCCCCGCGCCGGATCTGATATGATGCGATCGCGGGGGTTTTGGAACTCACGATCGCCTTAATAAAACGTTGAAAAAGTTTGAGAAAGTTTACAATATCGGGCGGTCGCCTCAATGGAAATTTGGGGGCCGATGCGTCGTTGGATTGGTCAGTCGGGATACATCTACTCGCCGAGAATTCGGACATTTTTTTGCGGGCGATCGCGACATCAAACCTCAACTCCGATTGTTATTTTATCGCGTTTTACACGCTTTAAAGCCATGAAAAGTTGGATCGAGCGTCATCCCGATCGCACCTATTTTTTATTCTTCGCAATGATTTTCGGCATCACCTGCTTGGGATTGGGTTTAATGTTGTTCAATTCCTTCCTCAAGCGCCTCGATGTCCGGGATCAAACAGTCGCCCGGGAAGTGTTGACGGCATCCCTGGAAAATCAACATCGACATCTGTTCAGTTACGGCCGATTTACCCCCAATTTAGAAGCCCTTTACAAGGGGACGAGCGAGGGAAAACCCGGTTATCGGTTCGAGATGAATGTGGATGAAAATCGCGCCCTCATCAATGCCGTCGCGCGGCGTTGGCGTCCGAGTCATTTTTCGGGGGCAATATTCGTCGTTTCTCCCGAGAGTGCCACCCGAACGGTGGGGGGAATTTGTCGCGGCCCGGACAAAATTGTAGAACCCGTCCAACTCTCCCCATCCCGCAGGATTCAATGTCCTCCGGACACCGTTTCGATCGCCGCCTTTGCGGGGGCCGTATTTGCAGTTGAAGACGGAGAGACGACCCAAAAAGTCGGCGGCGTCTGTATCGTCTATCACAACCCCGAGCGGAGGAATTTTTATCCCCAACCGGATGCGATCGCCCCCCCCGAACCGGACTCGAAAAAAATCCGATGTCCGGCCAGATCTTCCCTTTCAAAAACCTTCGTCATTCGCCATTAAAAATAATTCACAATCTCCGAAAACCGTAGGGGCCCCTGGCTGGCACCCTCTATATCGCTCAATTCGGCTGAAAACTGACGGCCGACGGGTTAAACTAAATTATCGTTTCACCATCTTCAATTATGTCCGATTTCAAAGAACCCCTCACCTATCCGAACACTCGCAAAAGCGACCAAGTGGACGAGTACCACGGCATCAAAGTTGCCGATCCCTACCGCTGGCTTGAAGATCCGGACTCCGACGAAACTCGGGCCTGGGTGGAGGCCCAAAATCGGGTCACGTTCGGCTACCTGGAAACCATTCCGGCCCGCGGACCGCTGCGCGATCGCCTGACGAAATTGTGGAATTACGAAAAATATGGCATTCCGTTCAAAGAGGGCGATCGCTATTTCTATTTCAAAAACGACGGCCTGCAAAACCAGAGCGTCCTCTACGTCCTCGACGATCTCGACGGGGAACCGAGGATGTTATTCGACCCCAATACCCTCTCCGAAGACGGCACGGTGGCCCTGTCTGGAATGGCCATCAGTAAAGACGGAAAATTGATGGCCTACGGACTTTCGACCTCCGGTTCCGACTGGCAAGAATGGCAGGTTTTGGATATCGACACCGGGGAGAATTTGGGCGATCGCATCCAGTGGGTCAAGTTCTCCGGCGCCTCCTGGACCCACGACAACCAAGGTTTCTTTTACAGCCGCTACGACGAACCCAACGAAGACACCCAATTTGAGGATATCAACTATTACCAAAAACTCTTTTACCACCGCCTGGGAACGCCCCAATCCGAAGATATTTTAATTTACGATCGCCCGGATCGAAAAGAGTGGGGGTTCAGCGGCGGCGTCACCGAAGACGGCCGATATTTAATTATTTCCGTCTGGCGGGGGACTGACCCCAAAAACCTGATTTTCTACAAAGATCTGACGCGGTGGGAGAGTCCGGTGGTGGAACTGATCTCGGACTTCGAGGCGGAGTACAGCTTCATCGACAACGAGGGCAGTTTGTTTTGGTTCAAAACCGATTTGGACGCGCCCCGGGGCCGGGTGATCGCGATCGACATCGACGCCGAAACCCGCACCGAAATCATCCCGGAAGTCAACGAAACCCTGGAAGGGGTGGGGACGTTAAACAATCAGTTTGTCACGGATTACCTCAAAGATGCCCGCTCCCAAATCAAAATTTTCAACCTGGACGGGTCGTTTGTCCGCGAGGTGGAATTGCCCGAAATCGGATCGGCGGGGGGATTCGGCGGCAAGCGTTCTGACACCGAAACCTTCTATTCTTTTACCAGTTTCACCACC
Organism: Lyngbya sp. CCY1209; assembly: GCF_055795065.1. Taxonomy (NCBI): domain Bacteria; kingdom Bacillati; phylum Cyanobacteriota; class Cyanophyceae; order Oscillatoriales; family Microcoleaceae; genus Lyngbya; species Lyngbya sp. CCY1209. Next base: position 16,382 of record NZ_JAYFER010000274.1, on the reverse strand, counting down.
CCTTCGACCATTTACCGCTACAATATGGTGACGGGAGAAACCACCCTTTACCGACGGCCGACGGTGGATTTCGACCCGGAAGATTACGAAACCCATCAGGTTTTTTACAACAGCGCCGACGGGACGACCGTTCCCATGTTTGTCACCCACAAACGGGGGATCGAATTCGACGGGAATAATCCCACCATTTTGTACGGTTACGGCGGGTTCGGCGTCTCCCTGACGCCGAGTTTTTCCGTCAGCCGCCTGGTGTGGCTGGAGATGGGCGGCGTGTACGCCGTCGCCAACCTGCGGGGGGGCGGCGAATACGGCGAAGAATGGCACCAGGCGGGGATGAAGCTGAACAAGCAAAACGTGTTCGACGACTTGATCGCGGCGGCGGAATGGTTGATCGACAAAAAATATACCGCGTCCGGCAAATTGGCGATTATGGGGGGAAGCAACGGCGGGTTGCTGGTGGGCGCCTGCATGATTCAGCGTCCGGATCTGTTCGGGGCGGCGCTGCCGGCGGTGGGGGTGATGGATATGCTGCGGTTCCCCAAGTTTACCATCGGTTGGGCTTGGACTTCGGATTACGGTTCCCCAGAGGACAAAGAGGAGTTCAAAGCCCTGTACGCCTACTCTCCCCTGCACAACCTCGAACCGGGGACGGTGTATCCCTCGACTCTGGTGACGACCGCCGACCACGACGATCGCGTCGTTCCGGCCCACAGTTTCAAGTTCATTTCCGCCCTGCAAGCGGCCCACGTCGGGGACAATCCGGTGCTGATCCGCATCGAGACGAAGGCGGGACACGGGGCGGGAAAACCGACGGCAAAAATAATCGAAGAAATTGCCGACGAGTTTGCCTTTTTGGTGCGGGTTCTCGATATCGAAATCTGATATATGGCTTGGGGTGTAGGGTGTAGAGAATTTTAGATTTCCCGACTCCCGACTCCCGACTCCCGACTCCCGCACGCGATACCTGCGCGAACAGAAACCCGGGTTTTTCAACCCGGGTTTCTGACCTTAAAAATTGTTGTAATTCTCTAGGAAGCGGGACGCTCCATCAACCCCAATTCGTAGGTAATTTCGTGGACGCCGGGGATGTCTTTGATCTGTTCGATCAGATCGCGGGCTTCCTGTTTATTTTCGACCGTCCCCGACAGGATCACGGCACCGCTGGCGACATCTGCGACCAATTCGTCGTTCATTTTCGACTTGATGGCATCGCGAATTTCACCGTCGCTCAGGGGCGGATGTCCGGGGGTGGGGCTGGCATATTCCAAACCGCTGTACTGGCTTTTATCGCCGGTGATGGAGAGGTCTTCATCGATCGATTGATTGCCGACGGAATCGGACAGGTGGCCGGACGCTCCCATCGCCCCCATGTAGGGACTTGCCAACGCCGCCATGCTGCCGGTGTAGGTGAACAGCAGCACGCCCAGCATGATCACCGTGGAACGAAAGAGACGGGAGCGTCGGGTCATCGCCAGGGTGGCGAATGCGAGTGCAAATACGCCCATCATTAAAGGAATTAATTCAGATAGAGTCATAATTCAATATCCTCATCAAATTGTTAACAGTATCAGAAGGGACTCCCGGTGTCCGCCATCTCGGGCTGTTCTGTCAGAGAGTTGAGTCTCTCCTCGATCGCGGCCAAGAGAAGGAAGCGATAAAAACTTCTCACCACCGAGCGGCGGATTCGCGCCGTCCGGACATCTGGCGATCGCTCTCCTTCGATATCCGACGATGTGTCACAACAGCAAAACCCACATCCGACGCCCAACCGACGAGCCACTTCTATTGCTTTCCAGGTTAGGAGGAAATTTCAATATTTTTATCCCCCCCAAGATAGAATTTGAAGAACGACAAAGATTCGCTCAAGACGAAACCGCCGCGCTCCCGAGAAGTCGATAAATGGTCTCTCCGTCCTGTTCGTAGGACGTCAGCCAGGTGCCTTTCATTTCGCCCCCGCGATCGCGGTGTTCGTGACATCCCCGTTCGAGGGCGGTACGGATGTCTTCGAGGTCGGGGGAACCGCCCGACGACGGCGAAGACAGCGATGCGGCGATCGCTTCCGCCGAGAGTCCCCGGGGGTGTTCTTTGAGGAGGGCGGCGATGAGCGCCTGCAGATCTTTGCGCTCCGTTTCTGTCGGCGACCGCCCCTCAATTTCCCGCATTTTGGCATCGATTTTCGCGTCAACTTCCGCGATCACTTCGGCGCGAATTTCTTCCATGCGGCGATCGATATCCGATAACAATTGTTTTCGCAATTCTTCCCGCACTGCTTCCCAATTCATGGACAATTGCTCCTCCCGCTTGCTGGTCTGTCGTGCCGAAAATTGGGGCACGAAGGATTCGCACCCCAAATTTTTTGGGGCATCGAATCCCGCCCGTCAACTTGAAAACATCCGCGATCGGGAAAAGCAGAATGAATTGTCAATTCTTCCCCCCACCCGACCTTTGCGGTCCGGTCGAGAACCGGGGCAGATTTTAGCCCGTGGCCGCGATCGTCGTCGGCGTCGGGGCGGACACCATTTCGCCCGACCGAACGCGATACAACTCGGCGAAGAGTTGTTCGTGTTTCCGCAGATTGTCTTCGACTTGTTCCAAAATCTGCACGCTGGCCGGGTCGGTGAGTTTGACGCCCAAATGTCCGGCGTCGTAGAGGCCCGTCTGCAAGTCGCCCAGGGCGCGGCGCAGAATTTCCACGTCGCTGGTGGTGGACTGCAGCCAACTTTGCAGGGTGGCGAAGGCTTCGCTGCCCAAAGCCTGCCAACTCACCTGTTCGCCGAAGGCGTCCAGGCGGGATTCCAGCAGGTCGATGTGCAGGCGCTTCGTCGTCATCACTTCCCGCAACAGCAGGTCTAATTGGGGGTCGCAAAGGCGCTGCTCGTACTCTTCAAAGGCCGCCACGGTGTAGCGTTCGCCCACCAGGGCTGTGTTGAGGGCGTTGACGATATCCAGGCGGCTCGAACCGCCCCAGGCTTCGCCCAACTTCCACCAGGCGAAGGTGCGATCGCTCGCTTCCGGCCAGTCCATGCCCTCGATGGACAGTCCCAGAAAACTCAGGAGCGTCGCCGCAAACATGGGCAGGTCCCCCGGCTGTCTGGCGGCGATCAGGTTGCCGTCGATGACCACCGGCTCATCGATGTAGGTGGCGCCGGCATTTTGGATGTCTTTGCGGATGGCTTTGAATCCGGTCGTCTGCTTGCCGCGTAGGGCGTCAGCCTCGATCAAGACCTGGGGTCCGTGGCACACCGCCGCCACCGGTTTTCCCTGGGCCATGCCGTCCATGACCAACCGGACGGCGTTGAGGTTGCGTCGGATTTTGTCCGGCGCGCCGCCGCCGGGAATCAGGATGGCGTCGAAATCTTCGGAGCGGACTTCGGCGGCGGTGCCGTCGGGGGTGACGGTGACTTGGCCGCGCTTGCCCTTGTACTCGTCGTTCATGCGGGAGCCGATATTCACAACTTCGGCGCCGGCTTGTTGCAAGGCGGTGCAGGGGACTTGATATTCCGAATCTTCAAAACCACTTTCAATCAGGCAGGCAATCCGCTTTTTGGGGTTGGAGCCGTTGTTGGATAAAGTCATGAGAATTCCTCCTTGAATCGATATTTTTTATGCTTTCCGGAGCGCCACAAATCCTGCCGGTTCCGGTTGTCCGGCGACATGATACGAATGGGGATGCGATACCCTGCGGTTCGGAAAATGGCGATCGCCTCGGGCGCACTCCCCCGATCCCGATTTTGAAGGGGCTACCTCGTCGGAGGGGGGCGCGATCGCGGGGTTCAGCTTTACTGTAGAAAATCGCGCCATCGGTCGTCATCTGTCTGTGGCCATAAAAAAGGGCCCAGAGACGGCGCTCTCGGCCGCTTGAAAATACCGAAAGATGGAAATTGAACTCGATCCGGCTCGGAATTCAAAATCCCCCTATCCCAGCAGCAGGATATTATTGTCGGAAGCTACGAAATCCTCGGCCTGCAAGGAAGCCGGAGCGACTCCGGAGGCGATCGCCAGGTAAGTCCCGTTCAACCGCACCGCCGCGGACGTCACCGCCGCGCCGCCGTCCACCTGAAGTTGAACGGGGTCGATCTGCAACTGGGCGAAGGTGACGCCCTCGGGGAGCATGATCTGATCCACCCCGTCCTCGAAGTCACCGATGACGTCGGCTTCTCCCGCCGTCGCCGCCGCCGCCGCGCTTCCCGGCAGCACGAAGATGTCCCGCTGGCCGTCGGGGGAACCCTGGAAGCCGCCGATCAGCAGGTCCCGACCCTTGTCGCCGATCAGGTAATCTTCGCCCGGGCCGCCGATGAGAACGTCGTCGTCCTGTCCCCCCCGGACGATATCGTCGCCCGGACCGCCGATGGCCGTATCGTTGCCCAGGTTGCCGTTGAGCAGGTCGTCGCCGGTATTGCCGTCGATGGTATCCGAGCCTTTCCCCCCCCGCAGGGCGGTGCGGATGACATTGCCCGCCAGGATGGGGCTGCGATCGCCGTCGCCGCCCGCCGAGCCGTCAATGCGGTCGTTGCCCCGGTTGCCGTTGATGTTGTCGGCCCCGGGCGTCCCGGTGATGACGTCGTTGCCGTTCAACCCCTGGATGTAGCGGGCGGTGGCGGTGCCGGGGACATTGCCCTCGGCGCCCGTGTCGGCGTTGTTGGTGAAGACGTAGGCCGCCACCCCCCGGTCATCGGTGAAGGCGGTATTGCCGCCGAAAGGGGCGGTCTGCCGGCTCTCGTCGGGTCCGGGATCGGCGGGGTCCGCCGCGGGGGTCGTCCAGATCACGGTACTGCCGGGTGGATTGAAGGTATTGGGGATATCGGCGGCGAGAATTTCGTCGTCCGTCAGGTTCGCCACGTTCTCGATCAGGCCGACTCCGGGGGCGTCGCCGGTAGTGTCGGCGTAGAAATCGGCGATGACGATATCCTGCTGCGGGTCGATATCGCCGCTCGCGTCGATATCGATCGCCAAATCGGTCCCCCGCCGTTCCAGGCCGATCCCCGTCGTCGTCGGCCCTTGGGCGAGGACGGTGGCGCCGCCGAGGTTGAGAAAGTCGCTGTTGCCGCCGGTATCCTCGATGCGGGTCCCCCCCCCTGTGGCGACGGCGACGGTGTAGAAATCGCTGCCGTTGCCGCCCCGCAGGGTATCCGAGCCCCCGCCGCCGGAGATGTCGTCGTTGGCCGCCCCCCCGACGAGGATGTTGTCATCCCCGTCCCCCGTCAGGTTGTTGATCAGGCCGGGGGCGCCGACGACATTTTCGACGGTTCCGGCGACGACGTCGTCGGTTCCCAGGCCGGGGTTGACCAACCCCTCCACCGCGGCGCCGAGATCCACGGTGACGCTCCCGGCCCCGGATGTCGGCCCGACATTTTGATAGGACAGGTAATCTCCCCCGGTTTCGTCGCCTTCTCCGCCGTCGATGATGTTATTTCCGAGTCCCCCCTCGAGGGTGTCGTCCCCGTTGTGGCCGTTGAGGTTGTCGTTGTCGGCCCCGCCGATGAGGGAGTCGTTGCCGGCGTCGCCGTTGAGGAGATCGTCGCCGGCCCCTCCCTCGAGGGTGTCGTTGCCGTCTCCCCCGTTCACGGGGTTATCGTTGCCGTCCCCGGCGGCGATGCGATCGTTGCCGCGGCCCCCGTCGAGGCGGTCCGCGCCGCCGAATCCCAAAATCGTGTCATTTTCTTCCAGATCGGCTTCCGTGAGGGCGATGGGGGGGATGGGGACGCCGTCTTTCGTCATTAACAGCGGCAGCAGCCCGGAGAGGGGCAAGGTTCCCAGTCGCAGTTGGTCGTTAAAATCGGTGCCTCTGAATTCTGCCATGATGTCTTCCTTTTTGAGTTCGTTTCGTGGCGGTCGGTCCTTCGAGTCCAAAATTGCTGGCGCCGGCCGATTTTTTTTTCAATTCAAGTCGATGCGATCGCCGGCTTCTCCAACGGTTGACTGGGGTGGGACGGCACCATTTTCACCGCCGTCCGAGACTCGCCATTCTATAACTATTCGCGATCGGGTTGGCTGCTTTCAGCAAGGATCGACCGGGCGTTATGAGGAGATTTGGGGATTTGGGAATGTCCCGACCATCTCGGCGGTCGCTATCAATCCCCGGCGATCGCATCGGTTCTTTCTGCCGGCGAAAACTGCGGCCGCGTCCCCCGACGGACGAGGACTTCAAAGATCCCTAGGGGCGACCGGAAAAAATTATGCATCGGCCAGGGCGGTTCGGACGTCGATCGATTTGAATTCCCCCTCCGACGCGATCGCAAAAAAAACCGGGAAATGGTCGGCCGACCATTTCCCGGACTCGGTGCAATTTTTAAACGGCTTTAATTGGGATGCGCCGAAATATTTTGGGCGGTGTTTTGTAGGTCGAACAGGGGGGTGACGACGCCGCGGACGGTGACGTATTCCAGGTTGACATTTTCGGTGCGATCGCCCACCGCCGGATATCCTTCCCCGACCAAATCGACCTCCTTGACGGCGACATCCCGGACGTCGGAGAAAAGGATGCCGTTGAATTGGGATGGGGAATGGCTGCGGATTGTGAATCCCCGCAGTCGGACGTTGCGGAGGGATTCGGCGGGGGAGTGCACCACCAGCATGGCTTCGGACGGGGCGGTTTCAAAGTGGGCTTGCAGGATCGTCCGCTCCGCTCCCTCGCCGCGAATTTCGATGTCGGAGCGTCCGATTTTCACCGGTTCAAATAAATCCAATTCGCCGATGGGGAGTTCGATTTCAATGGGGCGATCGCCGGGGAGACCGTCAATAAGGGCTTGCAGGGCGCGGGAATCATCTTGGCGATCGTTGGGCCTGATATCGTGGGCGATCGCCTCCACCACTTCCACGGCAATTTCGGGCCCGGCATTCTGATAATTTGCCATCACGCTCTTGATATCCTGGACGGGGGTGAGAATTCCCATCCACCACCACAGAAGGGCGATAAAGAATGCCAACCCCTGGGACACCAGCAAAAACCGGGAAACCATCAGTTGCACCCAAGCCATGAACCCTTTGGATTCGGCCTTGATGCTCTGGGTGCCGCGGTTGTTCCAACTCTGTTTGGCCATGTTCATCTGGTTCCAAACCTTGATGACGGACGAACTCCACTGGGTCGCCACCAAGACCGGAAAGTGGATCGGTTTCAGGTGGGAGGGGCGGCCGATGAAGATGATAATCAGCATCAGGGGGCGGCTGAAACAAACCCAGCACAAAATCATCCCGGCGAGCACGAATTTGCCCCACAATAACGCGATCAGGAGCAGGCCGGGGGTGATGAGAGAGGTCCACATACTGATCCGCTGGTCGAGGAGACACCACCAGGGGAACCATCCCACCACCTTCGGACCCAGACCGATCGCCCGCCCGCTGCTGCGGAGCATATTGCCGAACCAGCGCCTCATGTTGTTGTAGGCTCGGTTCGTCACCGAACCGGAGTGGGTTTCGAGGGAGTTCACGATCACGTCCGGGATGTAAATCATTTCGTAGCGGTTCTCCAACAGGAAATACCAGGTGCTCTTGTCGTCCCCGGACAGGAACTTGAAGCGCCCCCACAGCCAATCGTCGAGGGAGTCACTTTCCAGACGGCTGATAAAGTCGGGGTGAAAGGCGGCTTCGGAGCGAAACAGGGAAAACCGGCCCGTCAGACACAGCACTTTCCGGGAGAGCGACAGGGAACACATCTGATAGTGCCGCTGGGAAAAGCGCAGGTGGAACCACTCGGAAAAAATGTAGGAGCCGTGGACGATGGGCATTTCGTCGGTGGTGAGGGCGCCGATTTTGGGAAACATCCGGAAAAAGGGCAGGCATCCCAGCAGCGTCCCCGGACAGAGTTCCGTATCCCCGTCCATCAGGGCGACGATGGTATCTTCGGGCAAATTCAGGGTTCTCAGGTGGCGCAGCCCGTCGGCCATCGCCTTGCGCTTGCCGTCCTTTTGGGTCATCTGGATCAGGTTGATGTATTCCAGTTCGGGATCGTAGGATTTCAGGACATCGACGATCGCCGCATTTTCCTCCGGCCCGCTGCTGTTGACCAAAACGGTGACTCTTTGATTGATGCTTCTGGCTTCGTAGACGATGGCGCGAAACACCCGCTCGGTGATCCAGAGTTTTTCCTTGTAGGTGGGGACCATGAAGCACATATGGGGCAGGTCTTCGGTCGGAATAGCCGCAGCCTTCTCCCGCCAGCGGGGGAAGACGGCGTGCATGAAGAACCGAGACCGGAGTACCTGAACCAGGAACCAGGACCAGCGCCAGAGTCCCACCGCCCCCATGCCCACCACGCCGGACAGGCCGACGGTGGTCAATTTGAGGGGATCGCTGAGTAAAAGCAGTCCGAGGAAACCGCAGGCGGAAATGATCACCATTCCGATCCAGCCGGGCTGTTGGCTGGCCGGGTAGGCCGGCTGTTTTTGATTGAGAGTCGCAGATTGGGTCATGATTCAGAGGCGAGTGGGTGAGTGTCGGTACAATGTTCGATAAAATTTCGTTTTTCTTCGGGGTGGCTCGGTGCGATCGTGTCCGCCAGAATCGTTTGAATGTTTCCCAACGATTTCTGAACTTCGACACTTGATATCAGTTGAAGGGATAGGAGGTCGAGGGCTAATTTTGAGAAGTTTAAGGGATGGGATATCGAGAGCTAATTTTGAGAAGTTTAAGGGATGGGATATCGAGAGCTAATTTTGAGAAGTTTAAGGGATAGGAGGTCGAGGGCTAATTTTGAGAAGTTGAAGGGATGGGAGAGCAAGGCTTAATTTTCCGAAGTCGGGTTCTCGGGGGGGCGGGAAACCAGTTCCGATTCGGATTGGGGGGCGCCGACGACGCGATCGCGAATCCAGCCGTACATCCCCGCAAACCGGGATTTCCAGGCGGTGAGGTCGGGGGCGTCGGATTTGCCGAAGCTGAGGCGGGCGACCTGTCCGAGTCCGCAGAGTTTTTGGGCTTCGACGCCGTCGGGGGAGGGGGGGATGCGGACGGTGACTCGCTTCAGGAGGGGTTCCCGCATCAACGTTTCGGGGATGGTGGGGGAGAGGGCCTGCACCTGCATCCGCCGCCCCTGTTTCTCGAGTCCGACCCCTCCCACTTCGGCTTCGCTGATGGTGCTGATGGGCTGAATCAGGTCAATTTCGCCTTTGAAAATGCGATCGCGATCGCCGAGTCGGACGTGGACGGGTTTTTCCAAATCCAAGTTGCTGGCGTCTTCGGCCCGCATCACCGCTTCCACCCACAGCTCGTTGCAGTCGAGGAGGCTGAGGACGGCTTCCGACTTGTTGACGATTTCGCCTTTTTCCCGCTCGGTTTTGTAGACCACGCTGGCGAAGGGCGCCTTGAGTTCCATCTCCACCGGAGTCAAAGCCCGCTGCAGGCTGGCGTTCTGGTATTGCTGTTGCTGCTGGAGTTGCTGCTGTTGCTGCTGGAGTTGCTGCTGTTGCTGCTCCTGCTGCTGCCGGCGGACTTGCTCCTGCTGCTGTCGGACGGCGGCGTACTGCTCGCGGAGTTGCCGCACTTTCGCCCCTTCGGCCCGGACTTGAGTCAGGCGACGGTCGCGGAGGGTTTCGGCGAGGGCGAGTTCCTGTCGGGCGGCGTTCACTTCGCTCTGCAGGCGGGCGATTTCCCCGGACTGCTGGGCGATTTGCTGCTCGAGTTGGCTCATTTCCCGGGCGAGGGTGTGGGAGTATTCTTTGTTGGTCCCGACGCCGTTTTGGGCGGCGGTGTGGGCGATTTGGGCGGCCCGCAGGCTCTGCTCCATTTCCCGCACTTTGATTTGGGCGGTTTCCCAGTTGGCTTTCAACTGGTCCACCCGCTGCCGGGAGATGGCCCCCTCGGCCATCAGGCCTTGGAAGCGGTCGTATTCGCCGCGGGCCAGTTCCGCTTCGGCGACGGCCCGATCCAATGCCGCCTGACGTTGGGCAATTTCGGCGCCGCGGACGTCAACTTCCACCACCTGGATGCGGTCGTGCTGGCCGCGGATCTCTTGCAGGCGATTTTGCAGGGCGGTTTGGGCGGTTTGGGCGGCCCGGAGTTGTTGGGTTTTGGCTTCGAGCTGTCCCCGGCGCCGGACGATTTCCTGTTCGGCTTCGTCGGCGTCCCGCTGCAGTTTTTGATAGTCGCGGTCGAAGTCGGGGGGGAGGTCAAATTCGGGGTATTCCAACTGGGGCGCTCCGGGCTGCGTCGGCAGGACGGTTTGGGCGACGGTTTCGGGATAGAAGTTCTCCTCGTCGGGGATGTGCTGGATGCGGGCTAGGATCTGGTCGGGCTGGACCCGGGCGCCGGGGCGGGCGTAAAATTCCTCGACGTTGCCGGAAATCGGCGCCCGCAGCCGGACGAGGCGGCCGTTGACGACGCCGTGTTCCACCACCATATGGGACATCCGGTGCCAGATGGAGGTGATCCCGATGCCGACGGTGGTGATTCCCAAGCCCACCAGGGCCGTCCCGACGAGGACGCGGTTGACGGTGCTGGGTTTCCGTTCGCTTAAAACGTGTTTCTGGAGGTTTCCGCCCTGGGTTTGGGTGGGGGCGATCGCATTCTGGGCGGGTTCGGTGTCCGTTCGGGTGATTTCGCCGGACTCGGGCCGGGCTGGGACGATTTGGGAGGCGTCGGCGGCGGGGACGGCGAGTTCGGAAGTGGGACTTTCTTCCTCGGAAGAGACGGAAAGGCTGGCGATCGCGATCGGGGAGGGGAGGATTTCTGGCCCGCCGGCGATCGGGCTGTCTTCGATTTCTTCCCGGACGATGCGGGGGGTCAGGTTCGGCTCGGCGTCCGGCAGGTGCAGGAAGTTCCCCTGGATGGCGTCCAAATCGATTTTTTGGACGATTTCCAGGGTCTGTTCGTCGGCGATGTATTTGGCCGTAACCGGGCCGAGGATGTAGCCGATTTCCCGCAGGCGCTTGAGGATGGCGGGATTTTCTGGGTCGGCTTTGATGCGCTGGATAAATTTATTGTCGAGTTTGACGCGATCAATGGGCAGTTGCTTGCACTGGGAAAGGGTGAGGGCGAGGTTGTTGAAGTTGTCGATCGTCACCAAACACCCGATGCCGGTGACTCGTTTGATGAAGTCCAGGGCCGGGGAGAAGTTTTGGGCGATGGTGATTTCGTTGAGTTCAAAGCTGAGGCGTTGGGGGTCGATTTCGCCCTCGATCAGCCAGGCGCGCAAGTCGTCGGTCAGGGCGATGTCTCGGAGGGCGAATTTCGAGAGGTTGACGGACAGGTGAATTTTTCGATTCTCGACGAGTCGGTCGATCGCCTGCCCGATCACGTACCGGTCCACTTGGGAGAGCAGTCCCATCTCGGCGAGGACGGGCATGAATTCTCGCGGCTCGAACAGTTTGCCCTGGCCGTCCCGCCACCGCAGCAGGACTTCGTTGTGCAGCACTTCGGAGGTGGCGACTCGGTAGGCGGGCTGGTACCACAGTTCAAATTGTCCGAGTTCTGAGGGCTGTTCCGGTTTGGGAGTCCGACGGGCTGTCGTTCCGGACGGTCTCGAAGGTGAGGAATAAATGGGCGGACGCGAGTTGGAGGTCATGACAAGTTCCGAATGCTAAACAAAGATCTCGATCCCCTGGAAAAATCTGTAGTTCTCCGTAGTTTTACGGTTCTACAGCGAGGGGGGGCAGGGTCGGGTGGCGATCGCCCGGACAGACGGTAGGCAGTCGCTTTGAGGTCGCCAGAGGCACCTCTTCCGATGCACTGAACCCCGATCAAACCTTTCCATTACTTTGGCAGATCGGCACCCGAAAAAACAAGATCTGTGTGTAAAAGTTCCGTTGGCTCAGTGTAAAGATATGATAAAAATCCGGTGGCCTTTAAATTCCGCCTTGCGAAAATGTAAAACTGGAAAAGCTCGATTGTAAAGATCTGATAAAGAACCGCGTTGGGGTTGCAATTCTGTATTTTTATCCGTAAAATAACTAGGTCTGATTCGGCTGGCGATTCAAAAAAGGCGATCGCCGGGATCGGTTTTTTCGGAGTCCCGGCGATCGCCTCTATCGTAAGGTTGAAATTGTCCGCTTCGACGACCCCCCTCAAGCCGTCAGCTTCCCGATCAATTCTCGCTTGACTTCCTCGGCGCGATCGGTTTCGACCTGACAGGTCCCGGCGTTGGCGTGTCCCCCGCCCCCATATTCGAGCATCAGATTGCCGATGTTGACGTCCGAAGTCCTGTTGAGGATGGATTTGCCCACGGCGAAGACGGTATTTTGTTGCTTCAACCCCCACAGGACGTGCATGGAAATGTCGCAGTCGGGGTGCAGGGCGTAAATCATGAACCGGTTGCCGGGGTAGATGGTCTCTTCGTTTCTGAGATCGACGACGATGAGATGGTCGTGGATGGTGATGCAGCGATCGAGTTGTTCTTTAAATTGATCGGCGGAGTCGAAGTAGAAATCCCGCCGTTCTTTGACATCTTTGATGCTCAAAATTTCGTCGATGGAGTGATTTTTGCAGTAGTCGATCAACTCCATCATCAACTGATAGTTGGAAATCCGGAAATTTTTGAACCTTCCCAACCCCGTGCGGGCATCCATCAGGAAACTCAGCAGCACCCAGCCTTCGGGGTTCAAAATCTCGTCCCGGCTGAATTGGGCGGAGTCCGCCTTGTCCACCGCCGCCAACATTTCTTGGGAAATGTTCGGGAACCTTTCCGCCCCGCCATAGTAATTGTACACCACCCGCGCCGCCGATGGGGCGTCCGGGTCGATGATGTGATTGGGCTTGATTTCTCGATTCCGCACCGTCTCGCTGAGGTGGTGGTCGAAAGCCAGGTGGACGCCTTCGACGTAGGGGAGGTTGGTGGTGATGTGGCGATCGTCGAGTTGGATTTTGCCGTCCTGCATATCTTTAGGATGGACGAATTGAATTTTGTCGATCAGGTCGAGTTCTTTCAACAAAACGGCACAAACGAGTCCGTCAAAATCGCTGCGCGTCACCAAAGTATATTTATTGTTTTCAGACATAGGATCGAATTGAAGAATCGGGGGCAATTGTTATTTGAATGGATCTCATCCGGGGGAGATCTCTCCGGCACGCCAGCCGAGGAAGCGGCGGGCGACAATGGAGGTGTTATCAACCATCCCGGCATTAATTTTGAACGGAGGTGCAGGACTTTCTTGGCGGATGTCGGGATGGAAGCTGCTATTATTTTACACCGGAGGGGCGATCGCATTCCCGGGGATAGATCCGGACTCCCCGGCGCGATCGCGTTTCTCGCCCGGGCGGGGAACGCAAATGAATGATTGAGAATTGCCAATTCTTCCCGGCCCCCGATTCGAGTTCTGCCGGTCGGGTCGGAAAATTGCTATGTGGGATACAGTCGGAATTGAGAGTTTGAGTCATAATATCGGGTTGAACGCCAAGCGATCAGTCTGAACCCCCGGAGGGCATCTAAAATTTCCCGACCATGAAACCTCGAATTATTGTTTGCAATTTGGGTCGCACGGGCTACAAAATTTTTCGCCTCCTCAGACAGCAGGGGGCGATCGTGGTGGGGGTCAGCGAACAGCCCGTCAAGGGGGAGGGATCGGACGTGGTGGTGGGAAGTTTCCGCGCCGCCTCCACCCTGCTGGCCGCCGGCATTCAAAATGCCCACACCCTGGTCCTGGCGGGGAACGACGACGCCACCAATTTGGCGATCTTGATGCAGGCCCGCATCCTCAACCCCGACATCCGCATCATCAACCGCCTTTTCAACACCAACCTGGGGGAGAGTCTCGATCGCATTTTGCCCGCCCACTCCTCCATGAGCGTCTCCGCCCTCGCCGCCCCGGTGTTCACGTTCGCGGCCCTGGGAAACCGGGCGATCGGGCAGGTGCAACTGTTCGAGCAAACCTGGCCTATCCACGAAGAATTGATCGACCCCCAGCACCCCTGGCTGGGCAAAAGTCTCCACGACCTGTGGTCTGACCGCAACCGGATGTTAATTTACTATCTCCCCACCGCCAGCGATGTCGATCTGGTTTCCGCCGTCATCGACGGACGGCGTCTGGAGGTGGGCGATCGCTTGATTATCGCCACCAAACCCAGCATCCGCACCAAGCGGATCACCCTCTACCAGCGCTGGGTGAAATTTATTCACAGCCTGAAAAAGTTTCGGCAACACGGCAAAAAGGCGGTGCTGATCGCCCTGGTTTTGTTACTCACTATCCTGCTGGCGACCGTCACCTACGTCAGCATCAATTTGAATAATTCTTTTGTCGATTCCCTCTATTTTTCCGTGGGCATGATCACCGGGGCGGGGGGCAACGAAAAGGTGGCGGAAAACGCCCCCGAGAGCATCAAAATCTTCACCGCCGTGATGATGCTCGTCGGCGCGGGGGTGATCGGCATCTGCTACGCCCTCCTCAACGATTTCGTCCTCGGAACCCGGCTGACGGAATATCTCAACGCTACCCGCGTCCCCCAGGGCAACCACTACATCATCTGCGGGTTGGGGGGGGTCGGCATCCAAATCGCCGAACGACTCCAGGCCAGCGGCTACGAGGTGGTGGCGATCGACCGCGATCCCAACAACCGGTTTTTGAGTACGGCGCGATCGCTCAAAATTCCCGTTTTGGAGGGGGACGCCTGCCTCGCCTCTACCCTGGAAAATGCCAACATCAGACAGGCCGACGCCCTCCTGGCTGTCACCAGCGACGACACCGCCAATTTGGAAATCGCCCTCAGCGCCAGGGCGATCGCACCCCGCCTGCGGATGGTCGTCCGCAACCAAGACCCCCATTTCGGGTTGATGGTGCAGCAGGTGTTCGATTTTGAAACCGTACTCAGCCCCACCGAAATCGCCGCCCCCGCCTTCGCCGCCGCGGCGATCGGGGGCCGCATTTTGGGCAACGGCATCACCGCCGATAGTCTCTGGGTTGCCCTCGCCACGCTGATCACCGCCAACCACCCCTTCTGCGGACAGCGGGTGCAGGATGTCGCCAAAAGCGTCGATTTCGTCCCCCTCTACATCGAAACAGACCGCCAGACCATCCACAGTTGGGAACTGCTCAATTTCCTTCTCAGTCCCGGCGATATCCTCTACCTGACCCTCCCCGCACACCGCCTCGAACAGCTCTGGCATCCGCTCTCTATCAACCGGCGGTTGGGGAATGTGGCGGATGAATTGGGGGGCAGGGTGTAGGAAACAATTAATAATTAACAATTAATAATTGATCATTAATAATTGTTCCCATTTCTCGTTCCTTTTGATTACAAAATTTGCGATAAAAATTTCTGCGTCCGCTCTTCTTGGGGATTGGTGAAAAACGCCTCCGGGGTGGCTTCTTCCACCAAAAGACCATCGGCCATCAAAACGACGCGATCGGCCACTTCCCGGGCAAATCCGACCTCGTGGGTGACACAAACCATCGTCATCCCCTCCCCCGCCAAAGTCCGCATCACGTCGAGGACCTCCCGCACCATTTCCGGGTCGAGGGCGGATGTCGGCTCGTCGAATAGCATGATTTTCGGTTGCATCGCCAACGCCCGGGCGATCGCCACCCGCTGCTGTTGACCCCCAGAAAGTTGACCGGGAAATTTCTTCGCCTGTTCGAGAATTCCCACCCGCTCCAGCAGTTGCATCGCCACTTCTTCGGCTTTCGCCTTCGGCCACCGCCGCACCCAAATCGGCGCCAGGGTAACATTTTGGAGGATGGTCAGGTGGGGAAATAGGTTGAACTGCTGGAACACCATCCCCACTTCGCGACGAATTTCTTCGATATTTTTGAGGTCGTGGGAGAGGCTGATCCCGTCGATGACGATGCTGCCTTGCTGGAATTCCTCTAAAGCGTTAAAAGTGCGGATGAAGGTCGATTTGCCGGAGCCGCTCGGCCCCATGATCACCACCACTTCCCCCCGTTTCACGGTTAGGCTCACTCCCCGGAGAACGTGGAAGTTGTTGCCATACCATTTGTGAACGTCTTGGGCGATAATGACATCGTTGGAAGTGGAAGCCTGAAAGTTTTGGGGCGTATCTGCTTGTGTCTGTGTCATTTTGAGTCAAAGATCCTGAGTGATTGGTATGGGTGCTAGAGCCGGAAGACGACCGGACGCGATCGCCACCGATCTCGAACGTCATATCACATTTTTCCACCATCATAGCCCAACCCTAACCGGAGTTCGCGATCGCGCCCGTCCTCCGATCTTGCCCCCGATTATACACGAATTGCCTCGGCAAACCGGGAATCTATCGATCATTGATAATTGATGATTTTCAATTCTTTCCCCACCCCAATTGTCGCTACTATGAATTCCCCAAAAGTGGCAAGTTTTACAGAAATTATCTGTCCGGTGAAATCGCCGAAATGCCCAATTCTATTTTCGGATGCGAATGGGGATGGCCGGCGGTTCCCGTCCCGTCGCTTTTTGGGAAGTCTGGCTTATCGGTTTTGCAATTATCGTTTAATTATTTAAATAAATGTCAGGTAATCTTGAAAAAT
>NZ_JAYFER010000273.1:0-538 GCF_055795065.1 Lyngbya sp. CCY1209 | reverse complement strand
ACCGTTGGTTTCGGCTTGCCGAATCCTTTGGTTTGACTAGACCTCGCCATTATTGCTACTCAAGTCTCCATCTTACGCCTGAACCGTAACCCGTCTGCATATCCCACACATTACATCTGGGCGTTGGCTTCTGGTTACATCTCATCCCCATCTGGCTTACGCTTACACTTGCGGCTTATTGCCTTCACTACTTGCTTAATCGACCATTGAGCAAGAGCCAATATGGGGTTATTTCGTTCCATCTGTATGGGTATTCCATCCTTAGACTCGTCCTATCCCCCGGTGTACTTTTAAGGGTCTATATGGATAGTATTAAGAAACTTCCATTCTTCCACTTGCTCATTCGAGCAGCATCGTAATCAGTCTCTTTCGATACCAGACTGTATCGAGGGTTCATGGCAGACGTTTACCTTCCGGTTAGTCATAGATAGTTGGCAGTGGTCGGGCTTTTGGTGGCAGACTCCACCTCACCGCCTTCCGTTCCCCGCTTCAATCCTAGGGTTGTGAATCCTAAAACTGGGGGTGGCTATCGCCTCCT
>NZ_JAYFER010000272.1:0-21999 GCF_055795065.1 Lyngbya sp. CCY1209 | reverse complement strand
TGGTGGGTTACGGCGCGGATGAAAAGTTGTGGGTTTTTCCGAAAAATTACTGCCGCGCCTAACCCACCCTACTGGACCGTTTCAGCTCAAACGAGGCAAAATTCAAAACGGAGCATCGGGCATCTTGCCTGTGGATTCAGATCCGATCCCCTCATTTAAGATGAAACAGCCCACTACACGAAAGCACATTTTTAGTCGTGTCGGTCCACTACAAAGCTACAAAGCTACAAAGCTACAAAGCGAAAATTTTCGGTCCGGGCGGCTTGGATTTGTCGTGAGAATATGTCAAAGTAAATCGGGACGTTAAATGGTAGGGTGATATGACAAAACTCCGAGTGGGATTGTTATTTGGTGGTTGTTCGGGCGAACATGAGGTATCCGTCACCTCCGCAAAGGCGATCGCGGCGGCGCTCTCGGCCGGCTCAAACCCCGACAAATACGAGGTATTCCCCGTTTATATCCAGAAAAACGGCGTTTGGAAGGGGGGAGACACGGCACAACAGGTTTTAGCTTCGGGCCAGCCGTTACCCGCAGATGATGGGGATGTGAAACCGAGCGATCGCGTCCCCGAACCCGCCATTTTGGAAGGGAGCGACGTCTGGTTCCCCATCCTCCACGGCCCCAACGGCGAAGACGGCACGGTGCAGGGACTTTTGACCCTGATGGGGGTCCCCTTCGTGGGGGCGGGGGTTCTCGGCTCGGCGGTGGGGATGGACAAAATCGCCATGAAAACGGCCTTCGCCCGGGCCGGACTCCCCCAAGTCCGCTACCAAGCCGTCCGCCGATCGCAAGTTTGGTCCAACCCCTGCGTCTTCCCCAAACTCTGCGACGAACTCGACGAGTTGGGCTACCCCTGCTTCGTCAAACCCGCCAATTTGGGCTCCTCCGTCGGCATTTCCAAAGTGCGATCGCGCTCAGAACTCGAAGCCGCCCTCGACGCCGCCGCCACCTACGACCGCCGCATCATCGTCGAAGCCGGAGTCGAAGCCCGGGAGCTCGAATGCGCGGTTTTGGGCAACGACTATCCGAAAGCTTCGGTGGTGGGAGAAATCACCTACAATACCGATTTCTACGACTACGAAACAAAATATACCCAGGGACAGGCAGAACTGCTGATTCCCGCCCCCGTCGATACCGCGATCGCCTCCAAAATTCGCGACATGGCGATCGAAGCCTTCCTCGCCGTCGATTGTGCAGGACTGGCTCGGGTGGATTTCTTCTACGTGGAAAAAACCGGGGAAATCTTGATCAATGAAATCAACACCTTACCGGGATTTACCGCATTGAGTATGTATCCCCAACTGTGGGCGGCGACAGGAATCGCCTTCCCGGAACTGGTGGATAAACTGATCGAACTGGCTGTGGAGCGGAAGAACGAAGCGGCGGAGGAAACATCCCCCTAAATCCCCCTTGGTAAGGGGGACTTCGAGCGCATTCTCCCCCCTTATCTCCCCCTTATCTCCCCCTTCCTCCCCCTTATCTCCCCCCTTACAAAGGGGGGTAGGGGGGGATGGGAGCCGGGGGGGATTTAACACTAATCAAATCGCGTTCGATCGCTCGATATCAATTCATTTTATCAACCAGTGATGAGACGATCGCAATGCAGTCGCCATGACGGCAATTTGATCACCAAAAAGGATGGGCGCGATCGCACCCATCCCCGTCAGCTCAAGTTCGGATAATCAGCGGTCGTATCAATTTCTGATTATCCAAATTACAAAATAGTTGCGATCGCAACTATTTGGGCGAACATGATATCATTTATTTCTGCAACTTTTTCGATAACAATTGGTTCGTCAACTTCGGATCAGCACGCCCTTGGGTTTTCTTCATCACCTGTCCGACAAAGAACCCTTTCAACTTCGTTTTACCCCCGTGGAACTGTTCCACTTCCTGGGGATGACTCGCCAAAACTTCATCGACGATCGCCTCCAATTCCCCGGTATCGGAAATCTGAATCAGGCCTTTTTTCTCCACCAATTGTTTCGGCGAACCGCCTTTAGAAAGCAGTTCCGGCAGGATATCCTTGGCAATTTTACCGCTGATCGTACTCTGAGAAATTAAATCGATCAATTCCGCCAAATCCGTCGGCTTTAAAGCAATGTCTGCGATCGCCAATTTCTCGTTTTTCAAATAGGCGGTAATATCCCCCATCACCCAGTTCGCCGCCTGTTTGGCATCGGCACCCGCGGCTACCGCCGCCTCGAAATATTCCGCCACGGTGCGATCGTCCGTCAAAACTCGGGTATCATAGGCAGATAACCCCAACTCCGTCTCGTAGCGGTGGCGCTTTTGGGCGGGCAGTTCCGGCAGTTCCGACTCCCACTGTTTTAACTGTTCCGCCGACACCTCGATGGGGGGCAAATCGGGTTCCGGAAAATAGCGATAATCGCTCGATCCTTCCTTACTCCTCATGCTGATGGTGCGCTGGCTGCCCTCCTCCCAGAGGCGGGTTTCTTGCACTAGAGTTTCCCCCGCTTCCAACGCTTCGATTTGGCGATCGATTTCGTAGTCGATCGCCCGCTGAATGGCGCTGAAGGAGTTCATATTTTTGATTTCGACTTTCGTGCCGAATTCCTTCTGTCCCACCGGACGCACGGAAATGTTGACGTCGCAACGCAGGGAACCCTCCTGCATATTGCCGTCACTCACCCCCAAATAGCGGACGATACGGCGCAATTCCTGGGCGTATTCGGCAGCCTCGAGTCCCGAACGGATATCCGGTTCCGAGACGATTTCCACCAGGGGAATTCCGGCGCGGTTGAAGTCCACCATCGAATGGGTGGAACCCGACAGGCGATCGCTCCCCCCGTGCACCAGTTTTCCCGCATCTTCTTCCATGTGGAGGCGGGTGATGCCGATGCGTTTGCGGATCGGGTTGTTGTCCTCATCGACAATTTCGATTTCCAGCCAGCCACCGGTGGCGATGGGGAGATCGAATTGGGAAATTTGATAATTTTTGGGAAGATCCGGATAAAAATATTGTTTGCGATCGAACTTGCTGTAGGGCGCGATCTGACAGTTGAGCGCCCGCGCTGCCTTCACCGCGTACTCTAACACCTTTTGATTCAAAACCGGAAGCACCCCCGGCAGTCCCATGCAGATGGGATCGATGTTGGTATTGGGATCGGCGCCGAATTCCGTCGAGGAGTTGGAGAAAATTTTGGTTTGGGTGCTGAGTTGGCAGTGGGTTTCCAACCCGATCACCGCTTCGTACTCGGTTTTTGCAGGTGCGGCAGTGGACATAGGCAACAGGGCTCTCCAGCGACAACAGCTTTATTGTACAATCTGGTGGCGAGATCGGGCGGTGGAAAGCCGTACAAAAGGCAGGCGATCGCCCTCGAATCCGTCCGATGGGCAGATCGCCTTGGGATAAAAACCAACATATTGCCGGTACTGAATCGTTTGATTTGGAAATTTTAAAGGTATTTTAACCTACCCCCAATTCTCGGGGGGAGATCGCAGAGATCAAACATTCCCGAGAATGTCGATCGCCAGAGAAACAACGGCGAAAAAAATCACGCCCACCAAGCAATTTCTGCCCCAAACCGTGCCGAGGGCGGCGATCTGTCGGGTGCGTTTGCGGAGGGCGACGTATATATGTAATGCCCCCATGATGAAAAATAGGGTGGCGAAGCGATCGAGGTTGTTTTGCGTAGTTTGCGCGACCATACATCGTTCCTCTGTAGCAGGACTTTCAGCAGTTTAACAAATCTATTAAGTTTTGTGTAGTTCGCTGGCGGGGGTACGCCTTTTGTGGTAAGCAAAAATACCCACCGTGTTTCGGGCCTTCGCTCTCCCGGGGGTTGAAGAGTTGACAGCAGGCGATCGCAGAAATTGACGAATGGAAAATTTTGCCTTATAATTCATCGAAGAAGCTCCGGTCAATTGAAATCAAAAGTATTCGGATACTTAGCCGCAGTCATAGCTGTGAATCGACGGGGTGTTAGAAAAAAATTATCAATTTGTTCGCCCGACCATCCCAGAAAATTCTCGGGATAAAAAGTTGCGACTCCCGGCTATCTTCCGGCTTCAGATCCACCGATCGATATGCTGTCAATAAGAGACTCATCCAATGAAAAAAACGACCGCGGCAACTCCCCGACGGAGAAGACGCTTAAATCGGGTAATTGTGGGTGTGAACTTTGGCGTTTTCGGGGCCGTATTTTTTTTATCCAATCTCATTTTGAATCCCATGACAACAGAACCGGAAATTCCGGTCGTCAGTGCCAAGTTGAACCAATTTTCCGAAAAAAAAGACGAATATCAGGCAATTTTTATCGGTTCCAGCCGTATTTATCGACACATCGTACCGAGCCAATTTGATCGGTTGATGGCATCTCAAGGATATCCCATCCAATCCTACAATTTTGGTGTTTCCGGCATGACCGTTCCGGAAACTCACTTTGTACTCCAACAAATTCTCGCCATGACACCTCAAAACCTGGAGTTTGTTTTTCTGGAGTTGTACGATGTCAACCTTCTTATAGACGACCAAAATCTGCGAACTGAGCGGGTGATATACTGGCATACTTGGGAACACACCCTCTGGATTTATCAATTATTATGGTTGAATGTATTAAATGAAAAGCGAAATATTGTTTTAAATTTAAAAAAAATTTATTCCCACACCCTTCCCCTGCTGTATAACTTGACTAATCTCGGACAAGGCGATCGTTGGATTCGACGGATACTCCCCCCCACAGAAGGAGTCGATACAACCCTCAATCCCCGGGGAGACACCGCCTATGGAACGCCCGGTATTGACGGTTATCTGGCACTGGATGACGAGCCGGGTCCGAATTTCCAAAAACGACATCAGGAATTTTTGGAAAACTTAGATACTTATCATGAAAAAGTTCAATCTATAACCCCCACCCCCGAGCGACGCGCCGCTCCCACATCTGATCAGTTAAAGGCGATCGAAGATTTAATTAAAACTGTACGTGACAGCGGTGCGACTCCCGTATTTATTATCACCCCCGTCTTGGAAAAAGAAACCCATCTCATTGCCGCCCATACTCGAGGATATATACCCCTTCTATTTGCATTTAACGATCCGATAGAATTTCCCACTTTGTACGATGAAAATAAGCGGTTCGATCTCGACCATTTAAATCACGGCGGGGCGACCGAGTTCTCGAAATTGCTGGCGGAAAGGTTTTCCAATTATTTGGATGGGGAGAAAAATTAACCGATGATTTTTACAGAATTTAGATTTTTATTTTTCTTTTTAATCGTTTTCTCGACCCACTGGATACTTCGAGAAAATCGATATCGCAAGCTATGGCTGCTACTCTGTAGCTATTTATTTTATGGGGCGTGGGATTGGCGCTTTCTTTCCTTGATTTGGATCTCGACAGTTGTCGATTATATTGTGGGACTCCAACTCGACAAAACGACAAACGGCGATCGCCGAAAGATCTGGCTACTCGTCAGCTTGGGTACGAACTTGGGAATTTTGGGATTTTTTAAATACTTCAACTTTTTTGTCGATTCCGCCGCAAATTTTCTGAATTTTTTGGGATTTTCTGCCGATTTTACCACCCTCAACATTATCCTTCCTGTCGGGATCAGTTTCTACACGTTTCAAACCCTCAGCTATTCCATCGATATCTACTATAAAAAAATGAAGCCCGTGTATAAATTGTTGGATTTTGCACTTTTTGTCAGCTTCTTTCCGCAACTGGTTGCTGGCCCAATTGTCAGGGCTTCTACTTTTTTGCCGCAGCTAGAAAAAACCCGAGTTTTTAGTCGCGTTCGAGTCAAATCTTGTCTACTCCTTTTTCTGATTGGCTTTGTCAAAAAAGCCTGTATTTCCGATCGCTTATCTCCGATTGTCGATAGCTTTTTTGCTGCCCCCGAAACTTACACGGCCGGGAGTTCTTGGGTGGGGGTGTTATTTTATGCCGTGCAAATCTACTGCGACTTTTCAGGTTACACCGATATGGCGATCGCCTGTGCCGGTTTACTCGAATACGAACTCTGTTTGAACTTCAATTTTCCTTACTTGTCTGAGAACATTACCGAATTTTGGAGGCGCTGGCATATCAGTCTGTCCACCTGGCTACGAGATTATCTTTATATCCCACTTGGCGGTAACCGTGGGGGTCAACTGATGACCTACAGAAATCTCATGTTAACCATGCTTTTGGGGGGATTATGGCACGGAGCCGGATGGAATTTTGTCATTTGGGGAGGCTTGCATGGTGGTGCATTAATTGTACAGAGAGAATGGTCAAAATTTTCGGCTCCCTATCGGCAATTGTCTGGAGTTATGAAATCAATGGGTCCGCCATTAACATTCTACTGGGTTTGCATTGCTTGGATCTTTTTCAGAGCCACAGATTTGGAAAAATCCATGACCATTTTGCAGTCATTCGTGTTCTTTAATTCCTCGGGTTCAAATGAACTGGGAACACATCTCCTGGGAATATTTATCGTCTTGGCGATCGTCCATTTTGCAGCACAGCGAAATTTTCTGGGTGAATGGTGGGAAAAAACCCCTGACTGGATTTTTGCAGCTTGGTATGGTTTAGCCGTATCTGTTGCTTTTTGGTTTGTCGCTCCCAACTATTCTGCTTTTATATATTTTCAATTTTAGCCCCCAACCAAGGAAATTGAAAAGGGGGTTAACATTTGATGATTCAAGGCGTTTCGATCCGGATCGCGATCGCCTCCCCAATTTGACTCAATTGGTGCTTTTGGGCATCGTAAGCCCAAACTTTTAACTCGACATTTCCGGGGGGTAAACTGGCGGTGGGAACCCGCAGCGTCCACCCCGATTTCGCGTAGTTTGGAACGGACAAAACGCTGGCGACATCCCAGCGGTTGACATCCACTTCTGCCACGGAAATCAACGTATTATTTTCCCCGAAACTGAGATAAACGGCATCGGCGGGTTTGCCTTTTTCTGGAAGCACCGCCCACCCCGTCAAAACCAGGCGATCGCCCGCAGATATGGGAGAATCCGGAAGGGTGTCGATCGCCCCGTTGAAAGCGTCGGTTGTGGCGAAACTCGGCGGGCGATCGCTGCGTCTCCAAAACCAGTGGGACTGGATCGATTTGTAGGGTTTGTACTGTTGTAAAATATATTGATAAATCAGGGATGCAGAGTCCGCTTTTAAAACCTCATCCCAAGGGTTTTGAAACCAGAGGCGGTTTGTTAATAGGATGATTTCCGGTTGGGTGCGATCAAGATCGGCGATCACTTCCCGTTGGGCGATCGTCGGTTTTGCGTAGAGCACATAACTGTATTGGGAACAGGAGGGCTTGTCAAATAAATAATACCACAATCCCTCGGAAGTGACATTAAAAAAACAGGATTGATTTTCAATTTCCGGTTGCATCACCTCCATCGCTTCTAAATAATCCGGTTGCAACAATTCCGCATCCCGGCGAGAGAGAGCATCGGGGAGGGTGGCGAGTTTTGCCCCCGCCTCCCACACATTGAAACCCGGTTCCGAGGTGATCAAAAATAACAATAGTATCCCCACAGCCATCTGTTGCGATAAGGTTAGACTCAGGGTTTCCAGGCGGGGTTCGAGATACCGTCGATAGCCCAGCAGCAACAAATAGATACTGAGAAATGCCGTCATAATCGCCCCGTGGTAGGCGTGTCCCAAGTCGCTGCGATCGAGGGTGATTCTCATGTAAACGCCGGAGGCAGATAGCAGCAACAGGGTGAATAAATGTTTTCTGAAAAACGGTTTCAGTTGCCAGTTAAAGGCGATCGCATCCAAAATCAGATACACCAAAACCCCGGCTTGGATTAGGATGGGTAGCCAGAAATTTTGGGAGGTGAAAGTCATTTCTATCGCCGGGAGGGGGATAAACGAAATGTAGCGGCCGTATTTTCCCCAGTAGGCGATTTGGGAGGCGATCGCACCCAACTGATCGACACCCAAAAATAGGGCGATCGCACCCAGAGAAATCACCGCACCCGCGAGGGTTCCCCCCAGCCAAATTTTTGCCGTTTTTTTATTTAAAAATAGGGCGAGAATTGATGCAAAAAAATACACCGCCAAAAAATAGATCGCGCGATCGTAAACGTGGAGGAATCCCAGGGGAAGGGAAACCCCCAATAATAGGGCTAATATTCCCCCCTGGCGGGGGCGAAAACCGACGATCCGAAAAGAGCGGAGGGCGATCGCGATCTGAAACACAAACCACAGTCCCCGCCTGCCGTCAAACTTGAAGAAAATCCCATCCAAAATGCACCAAAGTAGACACAATAATAAAAATATTTTCAACCGCGATTTCTCTAGGCGAACCGTTCCCGTCAATTCCCACAAAATCCAGAAATAGCCCCAAACCGCGATCGCATTTTGCAGGTTCACAAATAGCCGCGTCAACGCGATCCCATTGTCGTTATAAATTAACCCTGCAGCCATCTCTCCGGGGAGCACATCCATCCCGTAGCCGTGAACCAAAACGGTATTTAAAAACGGCTTTTCTAGCTGGGCGAAGTCGGGCAAAAATCCCAAAAACTCCCCCTCGTGGAAGGAGTCAAGCAGCGTCGAACCGATTTCAAATTGGTTGAATGGGACATTGATAATCCACGCCGACAGTAAAATAACCGTGGCGGTGGATAACACCCAATTGCGAGTCAAAGCTGTGATGTAAAAATGAAGCGATCGCGTTTCAACCCGTCTGCCCAGATACAACGCCCCCACGGCGACGAGTGGGGGAACAAACAGCAAAATCAGATATTTCAGATAATCCGTGTAGGGGCTGATATTGTCGATACTCGCCCGAGAAATCACCCCCGTCGTGTTATTGTTGATGGGGATAACAATTTGATTCACAAACGGAACCAAAACCATCCAACAGGCGAGGGTAATTGCGATCACCGCCGCCACACCGGGTTGAAACGAAAACTTGCGATCGCCCATGTTTAATTCAGATCCAAACTCGAAACGCGATCGACAGACGAAAACGAGTACAATTTATGTCCCGTAAAACTGATCAACGCCACACAAGCCGCACTCGCCAACCGGGCGGTTGTGACATCCCATCCCAACTCATTAATCAACAACTGCAATAACCCCAAATTCGCCAACAAACTGTTGAGGGCGACGGTGGCAAATACCCCGTATTGTAGCCGCCAATTTCGCCAGTAAACTCCGAACACGAACCGACGACTTAACCAGAAATTGGTACTCAACCCCAAAAAGTAGCTGATCGCCAAAGCATAAACGTACCACAACCCCGTCTGGGTGAGAATAGAAAACACCAAAACGTCCACAATTGTCGCGGTGCCCCCCGTGAACAAATAGCCGCCAAACTGTCGCAAAAGTGCGATCGCCCGACGGCGACGAGACGTCCCAGAAACGGCGGCAGATGTGGTTTCCGTGTCCGCCTTCGCCTCCTCCACATATTCGCTGTCGCTGTTCACATCCCAGAGATTGTGTTTGCCCGGGTTGACGACATTTTCCGCCGCCATAATTCCCATCAACAAACTGTGATCTTGGTTGTTGTATTTAAACGCACCGTAACGCCCCACCAACTGCAAATTTTGGAACCGTTTAAAATAGTCCCGCATCGTCGCCAGCGACGTTTTATAATCCCCCGCATAGATGGGATAGGTGCGAGGCAGGCGGACGACGAATCCCCCCGAAACCGCCTGTTTTTTCAACAGTCCGATTTTGCGAAGTTCCGATTCCGTCAACCGTCGCAATTCCTCTTCCGGACAACTCCACAATTCATCCTCGAAATTGCACCAATATTCGCAGCATAGCGGGGTTCTGGTTTCGTCCGGCAACATTTCCGGGGACCAATTGGCGAAATTCGTCACCCGTCCGAGTTGCACCCTCGGATCGTTAATGTACAGCCAATTATCGGGGAATAGATGATTTCCCTCGACGATCAAATAGACTAAAATTGTATTGCGAAATTTGAGCGATCGCGCCGCTTCAATAACAGGCTTCGGCGGGGCGTTCTTCAACTGTTCCACCAGCAACGTTAAAGGAATCGAAGAAATGATCCCCCCGCAGGGAACCGTTTCCACTTCCTTCGTCCGGCGATTTCTGAGGGTGACGTGGGTGGCTTGAAAATTATTGTGGTGAACTTCGATCACTTCCGTATTCAGTAATATCGGTTGCCGATTTTGCTGCAAATACTCCGCAATTTTATCGTACAATTGACCTGAACCCAAGCGGGGAAATTGGAATCGATCAACCAGGGTTTTAACCTTGCCATCATTGCCCAATAAAGCATTGATAATCGCCCGATATAATGACAGTCCCTTGATTCGTTGTGCCGCCCAATCCGCGCTGATTTCGGTACAGGGAATTCCCCAAAGTTTTTCCGTATATCCCTGAAAGAAAATTTCAAATAACCGCCGGCCAAATTTCGCCGTCACCCAATCCGCAAAATTTTCGGCATCCCGTTTCGGAAATAAACGCACCTTAAAATAGGACGTGAGAATGCGAATTGTCTCCAACCCTCCCAAGGCAAAAATCACCTGTTTCGCCCGCAAAGGATAACTGAAGTATTTCCCTCCGTAATAAATGCGAGTCAGGCGGTTAACCGTAACCTGATCTTTACCCAAAACTTGATGCCAAAGTTTGAGAACCGGGGGCAATTTGGTAAAAAATCGATGCGGCCCGAAATCGAGAATAAACCCTTCGTACTCGATGCTTTTCGCCAGTCCGCCAACCCGCGTATCCCGTTCGACGACAACCACCGGAATTCCCTGCTGGGTGAGGGTGTACGCCGCAGCCAACCCCGCCGGCCCCGCCCCCAAAATGTAAATCGGCTCCATCACACCACACTCAATCTCGACTTGGGCAAATTGCACTCATGATACACCACGATCGCCATCGATGCCAATAAGCCTCAAAAAAACAAGGATAAATATTGTAATGAGGGTTGACTTTGGGGCAATGGGTCAACCCATCGCCCCAAAGTCAATTCATTTTAAAAATCAGGAGAACGGAGCAGCCGGCCGTCCGAATAGAACATGAGATGGTCGGCAAAATCCGGATTTTTTAACAGCAGTTTGTATTGAGTCGGGGCGAATTGAATCACTTCATAATCTTGGGTTTTCAGAGAATTTTTCGGCCAGGGCAGAAAGCTGGTGTCGGGATTCGAGAGGGTGAATTGAAAAATTTCCGGCTGGTCCTGTTGGACGAAAACCGCATCGTCAATCTCCCTCAAATCGTGATGCATGACGGTCTGAATTTGATCCGTTTCAAATTTGACCCGTTCAAAGGGACCGTCCGCCGGTTCTCGGGTAAATGCGATCGCGTATTTTTCCCCACCGCCAAACAATTCCAACCCCTGAATCAATCCCGTCCGGTAAATGTACGCCCCCCGATAATTATCCGGAATCGCCGTAATAATAACCGGTGTTTCCGGGTTTCCCTGTAACATTTCTAGCAGAATATTTTGGGAAATATAACCCGCAATTTTCCAGTTCTGATTTAAAGATTGAACCGTCAGCCCAAAAATCAATAATAACACCGAAGACGCGATTAAAATGACGCGGGTTTTGAGGCAAACGAAAACCAAAACGATCGCCAGATAAATCGAAGCAAATCCAGAACCGAAATAGAGGTATCTTTCCCCCTGAGTATCTGTAATCGAGACAAATACATTGATCGCGGGGAGGACAGCGACGAAGAAACTGCCGAGCAAAAATAGCAGCAGGGGCGGGATTTCCGGATGGGGCGATCGCCCTTTCATAAACAGGGACGTGCAGCCCAAAGACAGCAAAATTAACCCCACAAAAATAAACAGCCACAGCGGAAAAGTGGACTCAAAAATGGGCGGGAAAAACGTTCGGGTCGGATAGATGACCAGATTTTGGACGATATGTCCGACATTAAAGTTTAAATGCACGTCCCCGCCGTAGCCCCCCAAAGGCGTACCCAGCTTCAGGGTTCTCCCAATAAAATAGACGACCAAAACGCCGAGATAGGGGAGAACCAAAAAACCGCGATCGCGCCCGGATTTCTTGTTATTTTTATTTCCGATAGAATCATAAACTTCGTACAAAATAACCAATCCCGGAAAGGTCACCAAAGATTCCTTGGAGAGGACGGCACAGAAAAACAGAAAGAGCGAGAGTAGGAACGGTACTTTGTTGGGCAAGTTGCGGCCGATTAAATAGGTGGCAAAAGCCGCCAATCCAAAAAAACTGGAGATCACATCCGTGCGGGCCGAAATCCAAGACACCGCCTCCGTGTGACTCGGTAGCAGGAGGAAAATAAACCCCGCCAGATAGGGCAGAATAATTTTATAATTTCGGGCGATCGCCAAATTTTTGGTCAACAGATTGGCGCTCCAACCCACCGCGAAGGCATTCGCCAAATGAAATCCCAGGTTCGTGAGGTGATAACCCACAGGATAATTGCCCCAAGCTCGATAGTCCAGAAAGCTAATCAACCCGAGAACCGGGCGAAAAAATAAAGACTGTCCGTGCTGCTGATTCACCCACAATCCGAACGGCCCCAGCTTTTCAAACAGGGCGATCAAAACGAAATCATCGGACAAAAAAAATGAGCCGATAACGGGCGAATAACAGATGATTCCCGCCAGGGCAATAATAATAATTAATGAGATCGGATAGAGACCGAGCGATCGCGGTTGCCGAGTTGTCATAGTTGAGTCGGGCCTCCCCTCCAGCCGGCGAAAACATGAATTGAATACGCCCTCAGTATCCGCCCCCGCCGGGAAGGTGTCAAGAGAATCGTTTCAATTGCGATCGATTGTCGATGGAATTGCCGGAAAAAATCGAGTAAAATTGGGAATGATCTGTGCCAGATCACCGCCGCGCGAGTCCGTTCTCCCGCGATCGCCCCAATCAAATCCATTCCGCACCCTCTCAGATGTCGGGGAGGGGAATTGAAGTTCCCATCAATATCCCCCCGTTCCGGACGTGTTATCCTCCACTGTGAGTGTGTGAACATCGAGAGGAGTGAACGATATGGTAGCCACGCCAACCCATCCCAAAAACTTTAAGATGTCCTGTCCCCCCAAATTACAACAGGCTTCGGGTGTCGAACTTCCGGCGAGTCCCCTGTTCGGCACCGACGGCATCCGCGGCCCGGTCGGCGACCTCCTCACCGCCCCCCTCGCCCTGCAAGTGGGATTTTGGGCCGGACAAATTCTCCGCCAGCACCACCATCATCCCGGGCCAGTGATGATCGGACAGGACACCCGCCTTTCCGGGAATATGTTGGGAATGGCCCTCTCCTCCGGGCTCACCGCCGCCGGACTCGAAGTGTGGAATTTGGGCATCTGCCCCACCCCCGGCGTCGCCTACCTAACCCAAAACTGCGGTGCGATCGGCGGCGTGATGATCTCCGCGAGCCACAATCCCCCGGAAGATAACGGTATCAAATTTTTCGGCAACGACGGCACCAAACTCTCCGGCGAAGTGCAGAGACAAATCGAAGCCGCCCTGCGGGATGCCGAAGCCCTCCCCGTCCACTCCGACTCCTGCGGACAACACCACTACAGACCCGAATTGGTGCGAGATTACGCCGATTCTCTCTACCGGCCCCTGCTGCCGACCACCAATTTACAAGGAATGCGGGTCGTCCTCGATCTGGCCTGGGGCGCGGCCGTCCACCTTGCCCCGCAAGTGTTCCGAGAAATGGGCGCCGACGTCATCTGCCTCAACGATCGCCCCGACGGCCACCAGATCAACGTCAACTGCGGATCGACCCACCTGCAACAGCTACAGCAAGCCGTTTTGGAACATCGGGCCGACCTCGGCTTCGCCTTCGACGGCGACGCCGATCGCGTGTTGGCGGTGGACCGCCACGGCCGCACCGTCGATGGAGATTATATCCTGTATTTTTGGGGCCAGACCCTCAGAGATGCCGGACAACTGCCCCAGGATTTGATCGTTTCCACCGTGATGGCGAACTTGGGATTTGAACGGGCTTGGCAGCAACTCGGCGGACGCATGGTCCGCACCCCCGTCGGCGACCAGCACGTTCACGGCGAAATGAAACGCACCGGGTCGATGTTGGGCGGGGAACAGTCCGGCCACATCCTCTGCCACCATTACAGCGTCACCGGGGACGGTTTGCTGACCGCCCTGCACCTGGCCGCCTTGGTGAAGCGATCGCAAACCTCCCTCGATCGCCTCGTGGACGAGAGTTTCCGCACCTATCCCCAACTGCTGCGGAATATCCGCGTCGAAAATCCCGAGTCCCGCCGCCACTGGAAAGACTGCGAACCCTTGCAAGATGCGATCGCCGCGGCCGAAGCCGACATGGGCGACCGCGGCCGAGTCCTCGTGCGCGCCTCCGGCACCGAACCCCTGATCCGCGTTATGGTGGAAGCGGCCACCGCCGATTTGGTGGAACGGTGGTGCGATCGTCTCGTGGGAGTCGTCCAACGGCACCTGGTCGCTTAATCGGCTTGATTGAATTGTCGGGCCGTCCGCTCTGGACGGCCCAATTTGAGTTGTTATAATCTTGGATGAGTGTGTCCGAATTAGCCGGATCTCCAAATCTGGAGAAGAGAACGGCAGTTTTGAGTCAGGGAGTAGGGAGCGAGTCACGAAGGACAACTGACCCCAAAGCCGGGATTATTTAAAACATGGCATCCAAGGCAAAATCCAAGAAAAAGAAATCCAAAAACAAAAAATCGCAACAGCAAAAGCCGAAGCTGAGTAAAGCCCAACTCAAAGCCAAACAACGGCAGTTTGCCAAAGATGTCAAAGCCCTGATTGCAACTTTAATTCCCACCGCAATCGTGGCGGCGATCGTGGGGGCGGCATTATTTGCGGTCAAAGACGAAAAATTGGCGATCGCCGGCGGCGGCGGCATCTTCGTCTTCGTCATGTGCTACAAATATCCCCGCTACGGACTCTGGGGATTTCTCGCCTATATGCCCTTCTCCGGAACCATCACCTATTGGGTCGGCGGCGGAAATGCATTATTTCAACTCGCCAAAGACGGCTTCTACATCCCCGCCCTGATCGCCATGTATCAGGAGTGGAAGCGCAAGCGACTCCCCATGATCGTTCCCAAAGGCATCAAACAACCCCTATTCATCCTCCTCGGTTTTTGCCTGCTGACCCTCCTGTGTGTCAACGGCTTCCAGCAACTCGATCCCGAACCCGGAGACCAACCCATCCCGATGGGAATTTTGGGTTTGAAAGTCTTTCTGGGCTACGTCCCCCTGATCACCTGCGCCTACTACCACATCCGAGACAAACGAGACCTGCTGTTCCTCACCCGCATGACCCTGGTACTCGCCATTATCTGTTGCCTTCTCGGAATCGTACAGTACCAATTTCTAGTCAGCGGCCGCTGTCAGGGCACCGACCACCTCTCCGGGGACGATTTGTTCAAAGCCACCCTGGACGCCAAATGTTTGGTGGGCGGAGCTTTGGTGTACAGCCCCTCCCAAAATATGATCCGCCTCCCCGGAACCTTCGTCGCCCCCTGGCAGTGGGCTTGGTTCCTGATCGCCAACGCCTTTTTCACCTTCGCCAGCGCCTTCAGCGACCCCTCTGCCCGGTGGCGAATCACCGGTTTGGTCGGGATGGGGTTGGTGTTCGTCAACGCCGTGATTTCCGGACAGCGCATCGCCCTGGCATTAGTACCCACCGTAACCGTCATTCTGCTCGTCCTCACCGGACAAGTCACCAACCTCAAACGCTTCATCCCCATCGCCGGAGGCTTGGGATTGCTCCTGGGGGTAGCAATGGTGGCTAACCCGGAACTCGTCCAGGAGCGGGTCGATAGTTTTGTCGGCCGCTGGCAGGCTTCTCCACCCACGGACTTTATTGCCGATCAATTTGGGCACAGCACCGGCGGACAGAAGGGAATTTTTGGTAAAGGCCTCGGACGGGCGACCAACTCGGCCCGTATGTTTGGGGAAACGCGGTTGATCGAAACCTACTATCCCAAGTTGATCTACGAGGTCGGGCCGGTGGGGACTTTGGCATTTCTGGGGTTTGTCACCGCCATCACCTTCACGGCTTTCAAAACTTACCGTTCCGTCAAAGATCCGAGCCTCCGCAGTTTCGGGGCATCTTTTTGGGTTTTCATTTTGATCCTCAGTTACAATACCTACTATTATCCCCTGGATGTCGATCCGGTCGCCGTTTATTACTGGTACTTCGCCGGTGTCATTTACAAATTGCCGGACATCGAAAAGCAAGAACGAAAAAGATTGAGAGAAGCGGGAGAATTGGATGAAGATGAGTGAGATGATTAACGGGTTTTATGGGGGTTATTTTACCCCATAAAAAACCGTCAAAATAACAGCCGTCGTTTTCCGAGCCGTCGTCCACATGAATCTTGCCACAATAACATCCCGATTGATCTCCTTCGTGGTAATTTTTACTGCGGTTCTGTGGCTGGTCGTTTTTGACTTAGAAACCTGGTTTATCGTCAATTCTGAATCGGTCAACATTCCGATTTTCGGATTCCACAATATTATCGACCTGAGAGAATACAACGATCGCGCCGCGAAAAAATCCATTTACGGCCTGGATTATGATGTCCAAAATTTGGCGCAGTTCATCGATTATTTAGCCCGCCATAATTATTGGGTGTTGACCACGGAAGACCTCTACACTTACTTTCTCAATCGCTCCCGGCCAGTCCCGCCACAACATCTGAATCAGAAACCCGTCATGCTCACCTTTGACGACGGATATAAAAGCGTCTACACCCGGATTTTACCCCTGCTCAAAGAACTGGAAAATCGATATGGAAAAAAACTCGAAGTCGTTTTATTCATCAACCCCAAACAGACCCGGGAAGACCCAAAAGGCGATCGCTACGCCACCTGCGAACAACTGCGGGAGGGACTCGCCCAAAACCTCTACGACATCCAATCCCACGGCTACAGCCACCGGCGACTCACCGAATTGAATTCCCAGGAGTTAGAATGGGAATTGCTCGCCGGTCAAGAACAATTACGATCGTGCCTCAATTACGGGGGCGATCGCGCGATCGCATCCCATCTCGCCTACGCCTACAACGATTCCAATTCGACCGTCGAAAAACGGGCATCCCAATATTACCGATCCGGATACCTTTACAATCACCAAATGCTAAAAATCGGCTGGCAAAAAGACTTCTATCGCATCCCCAGGATTCGCGTCGATTTCAACCAAACCCCCGAACAACTGATGCAAATCGCCTCCTTCGCTTCCACCCTCAAATCGGGCCGGATGTTCCACCCATTTCAATCACGAGTGAATGCCAATATTTTTCTCAATTTCTTCTGACCTTTTACCGGAGTCAATAAATCGATGTCTGCGGATCAACCGAAACCCAAAACCAGGCGAATGCATTGGATCGACCTGACCAAAGGTCTGGCTATTTTGGGAATTGTCCTCTTTCACTTCTTCCAAAACTACCCCGATCGCACCACCTTGGTGGCCGCCCTCGACCGACTCGGGGCAAAAGTCGGCTATGCGGGAGTCGATATTTTCTTTGTCATGGCCGGATTCAACGTCAGTTACGTCCTGGCTTTAAAATCCGTCAAAAACAATCCCGACTGGCGGTTCAAAGAATGGAAATCTTGGCTGTTCAAACGCCTCGATCGCATCTATCCCTCCTACGGGCTGGCCGTCCTCTTCAGCCTCCTCCTCTACCAACTCTTCCAAGGCGGATACGAAATCAAATCAGTCCCCATCTTCATCCTCAATATTGTCGGCTTCGCCGGGTATCAATTTCAAACCATCAACCCCGGATTTTGGTTTTTCACCGTCATTTTACAAGCCTACCTCGTCACCCCCCTAATTTTTCACCTTTGCGGTTTCCGACCGGGCAAAATTTTGGCGGTTGCCATCATCGGGGGCGGACTCACCAAACTCGCCTGTTTGTTAGTCGATCACACCACCGATCTCTACTGGTATCTCCTGCAAAATGACTTTCTGGGCAGTTATTTCTTTCAGTACGGCCTGGGACTCTACTGGGGCATCATCTTTTTCAACCACCGCAACCGCTTTCGCAAAATCGATTATCTCTGGGTCCTCTCCGTCTTCGCCGCCGGGGCGATCGGCTACGGATATTTGACCTATACCGGCGTCGATATCATCTACATGGAAGGCTTCGACATCCTGTTCACCCCCCTGTTTTTTCTCGCCTGCTATCAAATTTTCCATTCCCTAACAAAACATAAAGAAAAATTGCTCCCCCCGTTATCGATGTTATCTTTGATGGGAATCTATTCTTATCAGATTTATCTCATTCACCAACCCCTGTTATTCGTCACCCTGCCCCGGTTGAACCGAACCCTACCCGGCAACTCGGAGTTGAAGATTCTGACTTCTCTGGCGATCGCAGCCATTCTGCTGACCCTTTACGTCCTCACCTTCACGGAAGTGGAAAAATTCCTGAGAAAATGGATTGGAAGGCTCAATAATCAACCCGCTCAATAAGGAGATCTGATCATGGACTGGCCCACCATCTCCGTCGTCATTCCCACCTACAACCGCGAAGAAGCCCTGCGAGATACCCTCGCCGACGTCCTCAAACAGGACTATCCCCACTTTGAAGTCATCGTCGCGGATCAAACCCGCACCCACGAACCCGAAACCCAAACCGATTTGCAAGAACTGGCCGATGCCGGCAAAATTTCCTGGCACCGCCTCGACTGGGCCAGCCTGCCGGGGGCGCGAAATTACGCCGTGCGACGAGCCAAAGGGGACATCATCCTGTTCATCGACGACGACGTACAACTGCCGGCGGGATTCCTCGACGCCCACGCCCGCAACTACATCGACAACGACCAAATCGGTGCGGTGGCCGGCCGGGTCTTCGATCGCATGAAATTGGGCGACTCCGGCGGCTCCCTCACCGTCGAAACCCTGCCCCCCGAAGCGATGGACCCCGGCATCGCCTGGTACTATATCGATTTAGTACACACCGTCAAACCCCAGCAAGTCATCTCCGCCCGGGGCTGCAATATGTCCTTCCGGCGGGAAATTTTCGACAAACACGGCCTGCACTTCGACGAACGCTTCCGGGGCTCAGCCGTCCGGGAAGAATCCGACTTTTGCCTGCGAATCCGAAACACCGGATATATCATCTGGTACGATCCGGACGCCCACCTCGTCCACCTCGGAGAAGAAGTCGGGGGCTGCCACGACATCAGCGCGCGATCGATGCAGTACCAGATCACCTTTTACCACAATCACTTCTTCATGGGCCTGAAAAACCTCACCCCCGGACAGTGCGGGCGCTTTTTCGCCAAACTGTTCGACTGCCACGTTTTGGGCCGTCCCCCCTGCAACAAAGGCGGTTCCCCCCTGAAAGTCGCCGCCCGCCTCAACTTCTATACCCTGGGACTGTGCAAAGCGATCGCCACCCAAATTCAATCCACCTGGACCGACGGTCAAATTTACACCCGACAGGACGAATTGGCCGGTTAAATGAAAAGTGAAAAATGAAAAATGAATCGGGAATTGGGCGAATGCCATTCGCCCCTACAATTCTCATTCTTCCGACCTCAATTTTTCTCAACCATCAGATTGACACGGAGGACCTTTTAATTCAATCTGTGCAATCTGCGTAATCTGCGGATCACCCCAACCATGAAAATTATCGTCGCCAGCCACACTTACATCGTCGATCTCAACCGCGAGAAACTGCGGGAACTCGCCCGCCTCGAACCCGGCATCGAAGTCACCGTCGTCGTGCCCCGCCTGTGGAACCCCGGCGGAGTCCAGAGCAAACAGATCGAGTCCCAACCCGTAGATGAAGGCAATTTCAAAGTCGTTCCGATCTCCAATTTCAGCAAAAATAACCAGGGTTTGCTCACGTTTGGATTGGATGTGATATCTTTGATGCGATCGCTCAAACCCGACATCATCCAAGTCGAACAGGGGTCGAAAGCCCTGACTTATTCTCAGTTTATTACCCTGAATCGGATGCTGGGACTTGGCGCCAAAAATGTATTTTTTACCTGGTGGAATCTCCCCTATGAATTGAAATTTCCCGTGTCCCTGCTCGAAAAATACAACCTCGCCAACACCGATGGAATCGTGGTGGGGAACAAAGACGGGGCGGAAATTTTGCGCGATCGCGGCTACGAAGGCCCGGTCCGGATCATGCCCCAGTTGGGGGTCGATGAAACCCTGTTCAAACCCGAACCCCAGCCGCAATTGCGGGCGGAATTGGGCATCGAACCGGACGCCTTCGTGGTGGGTTTCGTGGGTCGGTTCGTGGAAGAAAAGGGACTCTTCACCCTGGCAAAAGCCCTGTCCAAAGTCAGCGATCGCCCCTGGAAGTGGGTCCTCCTCGGCCGGGGGGAACTGCGATCGCAACTCCTCGATACCGCCGCCGAATTGGGCATCCGCGATCGCCTGATTTTAATCGAAAGCGTCCCCCACGATCGCGTTTGGCAGTATATCAACGTCATGAACACCCTAGTCCTCCCCTCGGAAACCACCGACAAATTCAAAACCCTCACCTCCGTCGGCTGGAAAGAACAGTTCGGCCACGTCCTCATCGAGGCGATGGCCTGTCGCGTCCCCCCCGTCGGGTCCGACTCCGGCGAAATCCCCCACGTCATCGACGATGCCGGTTTGGTTTTCCCCGAGGGAAATGCCGAAGCCCTGGCCGGGTGCCTGCGCCAGTTGATGGAAAACCCGCAACTCCTCGACGACCGGGGACAGCGGGGATACGACCGCGCCATGGCACGGTACACCAACAAAGCCCTCGCCCAGGAACTGCTGGATTTTTATAAAGAACTGGTTTGAGGGGAAAAGCGGGAGTCGGGAGATTGTTGACATCCTCCCCGCCGTAATCTGATAAAATCCTAAAGAGATTGTACTGACTCGCGACTCAAAAGCATTTAGGCGTGCCAAGTCCCAACCGCAAACCGATTTTACTCGACTTTGAAAAGCCCCTGGCCGAACTGGAGGCCCGCATCGACCAGATCCGCCAGTTGGCGGATGAGAACGGCGTCGATGTTTCCGACCAGATCCGACAACTCGAAGCCCGGGCGACCCAACTGCGACAGGAAATTTTTGGCAGCCTGTCGCCCTCCCAGCGACTGCAACTCGCCCGCCATCCCCGGCGTCCGAGTACCCTGGACTACATCCAGGCCATGAGCGACGAGTGGATGGAACTGCACGGCGATCGCGGCGGTTCCGACGACCCGGCCCTGGTGGGCGGCGTGGGGCGACTGGCCGGTCAGCCCGTGGTCCTGCTCGGCCACCAAAAGGGGCGGGACACCAAAGATAACGTCGCCCGCAACTTTGGCATGGCCGCCCCCGGCGGCTACCGCAAGGCCATGCGGTTGATGGAACACGCCGACCGCTTCGGAATGCCCATCCTCACCTTCATCGACACGCCCGGGGCCTGGGCCGGTGTGGATGCGGAAAAACTCGGCCAGGGAGAAGCGATCGCCTACAACCTGCGAGAAATGTTCCGCCTCGACGTGCCCATCGTCTGCACCGTCATCGGCGAAGGGGGGTCCGGCGGCGCCCTCGGCATCGGCGTGGGGGAACAACTGCTGATGTTGGAACACTCGGTCTACACCGTAGCCACCCCCGAAGCCTGCGCGGCGATCCTGTGGAAAGACGCCGGGAAAGCCCCCCAGGCGGCCGGAGCCCTGAAAATCACCGCCCCTGACCTCAAAGAATTGGGGATCGTCGATCGCATCGTCCCGGAACCCGACGGCGGCGCCCACGGCAACCCGCTCCAGGCCGCAGAACTGCTCAAACAAGCCCTGGTGAACACGTTGGGCGAATTGATGTCCCTGACACCCCAACAGCGTCGGGAGATGCGCTACCAGAAATTCCGCCAAATCGGGGTGTTTTCTGAACAAATTCCCGCCTGAATCCGGCTACCTTGGGAACGCCAACCCTCGACGGAGGGGGTGAGCGCCGGTTTGAGCGTCCCCGGCAGTTTCCCCCGAATTTTTGAATTTGGCAATTTTTTCGCGATCGTGACCCCCATCCCGGGTGATATAATGTCTGAGTAACAAATCTTTACAAAAGTAGCAACAACTTTAGGATTTTCTCTTAAAGGAGTTGGTAGAGGCACATTGACTATGCCTTTAAGA
>NZ_JAYFER010000271.1:0-25898 GCF_055795065.1 Lyngbya sp. CCY1209 | reverse complement strand
CGGCTAAAGCCGCCGTGTCGCTTTTCCACTCCGCTCTAAAGAGACGGAGCTATCAAGCTCCCGAACTCTTTTCGTATGGGCTTTGTTTCTCTGTCGTGTGGGATACAACTTGAGGGCGGGTCCGTCCCGTTACAATAGACCAGAGTTTGGCAAAATTTGCGAGGAGGTCCCGTTGAGCAACCCGGCGGATGCGATCGCGCGATCAAAACTAATCCATCCCATCGAGTGGGACGAACAATCCCCATCCCAGACGATTTCCGAACCGACATTTTATTATTTCGCCTACGGTTCTTGTATGTGTCCGGTGGACTTGCAGCGAACCCTCGGCGAACCCACCCACGCTTACGTCATCGGGCCGGCAATTTTGCGGGGCTACCGGTTGGGTTTTTACCGCCGTTCCCGACGTCGCAACTGCGGCGCGTTGGATGTGGTCAGAGATCCCCATTCCCATGTAGAAGGAGTATTGTATCAGTTGCCCTGGCGGTTGAGCGATCGCCTCGACAAGCGGGAAGAGGTGAAAATCGACCCCCAGCGGAACGTCCACGTCGGGGGGTATCGCCCGGAAATCATCGAAGTTCACGCCGGTGGCAAGCATTACAAAAACGTGCGAACCTACATGGTGATCGAGAAACTTCCGGAGGAACTGGCCCCGAACGACTGGTATTTTAACGTCGTGTTGCGGGGCGCCGTCACCTGCGGTCTGACCCAGGAATATTGCTGGAAATTATTCGAGCATATGCACAGTTTGCAGCGGCGACAATTGCAAGTGAGTCGCCCGCCCGTCACCCATTTTTCTCGAATTTCCTGATTCTTTTTGCTGATATCTAATCCCGAGAATCAACGGGAAAACATCTGCGGGAATGGATGTCGGGGGAGATGGGAGAATGTTTTTTCCTTATCGCAGGTATCGCGATCGCGTGTTTACCGTTCTGGAAAAAGGGAAAAACCTCGAAACCCTTATCCCCCCCTTCCTCTTCCCCACCGAGCACCGAGCACCGAGCACACCCCAGCGCGCAGCGCTATACCCGTGACACATTGTCCTTTTTTCCTCCCGACTCCCGACTCCCGATTCCCCGCGTCCGGCGCTCAAAAATCGTTGACTTCGGCGATCATATCGAGGCTGGTTTTGGAGCCGTTGTTGGTGGGTTTCACCAGTTCCCTCAAGTACAAGTTTCCCTCTTCATATTGGAGGTAGAACAGCCATTTTGAAGTCGGTTCGATGTCTACGGTATAGATGTTGAGTCGCGTTCCTTTGACCCGTTTGAGGCGGCTGACGGGAAAGTATTTTTTCTGGTAAGATTCCGGATCTTGCAGTTCTGCCAGGGCCTCCAAAAATTTAAGTTTGAGCGCTTCGG
The DNA here is from genome assembly GCF_055795065.1 of Lyngbya sp. CCY1209. NCBI lineage: Bacteria > Bacillati > Cyanobacteriota > Cyanophyceae > Oscillatoriales > Microcoleaceae > Lyngbya > Lyngbya sp. CCY1209. The sequence goes on along the minus strand of NZ_JAYFER010000271.1, from coordinate 24,543 downwards.
GCAACATTTTGCACGCTTGGCGGATCACGCCGCGATCGTCAACCAATCGGGGAACCTGTGATATCATAATCAACTCTACCTTTCTACCTTATGATTTGGGGGATAAGGACGTTTCGATCAGGGTGCGATAGATGGAATCGCCGACCCGCTTGTAAGCCACCGCCGCTTCCCGGCTTTCGACCACATCAAATAGGGTAATTAACAGGCGATCGCAGAGCGGATCTTCGTCAATGGTTAAAATAACACGGAGGTAATAGTTGACGATAAATGAGTAGAGGGAGGAGCCGTAATTGTTTCTCAAATCAAACTGAAAAAATTGGTGCAGTCGCCGTTCTCGAAAACCTTTTTCGGTCAACAGTAACGGAACCCAGCGCTCGACTTCATCGGTGATAATTGACTGTTCAGGCCCGCTAAATCGAGCCAGACTGCGATTGAAATCCTCAGTTGATTCAAACACAATTTCCATAGAAATACCCCTTCAAAAGGATGCGATCGCCACGTTTATCAACTGTTCAGTAAGGCCAGGTCGTAATCAGAAACACCACCGTCGCCGCCAGGGCCAGCAGTCCTTGGAAGATATTTCCCAACACCGTCCCCACGAAGATCCCGATCGCCGCTTTAGCCGCCAGCCGAATTCGCTCCCCCAGAGGCAATTCCCGGCGGTAGAGAAACTCCCCCACCCAGGCCCCCACCAGCGGCCCGATTAACAGTCCCAACAGCGGGCCCCCGAAGGGCAAAGCCGGCAGCAGCCCGAAAAAACCCAGCAGCAGCCCCACAATCGCCCCGATCTGGCCCCAGCGACTCGCCCCGGCCTGTCGGGCACCGAGATAGGCACTCAGGAAATCCACCCCCACACTCAGCAACAACACCGCGATCGCCACCCCCAGGGGCCACCCCATACCGGCGAACCCAGCCAGGAACGCCCAGACCAAAACCGCCCCCACGATCAGACTCGACCCCGGAAGCCCCGGAACCACCGCCCCGACGACCCCCACGACCATGACCAGCACCAGTATCCAGTAAAGTATTAATAACATCCCAATCCCCGTTAAATGTCGGCAGCCTCAGTTTTTTGGGAACTCTCCGGCCCGAGGCGGGTCAAAGTATCCGCCAACTTATCGGCGATGCCCTCGATCCAAATTTCATCCTGTTTCGTGTAGCTGCGGGGGGCGTTGGCGCCCAAAATCAAAACCCCGCGCGAACCCACCGGCTGACAGATAATCCCCTGAGTATTTTCCGGCAGATAGTCGAACTCCACCCGCCCCGGATACAGAGCCAAATTCACCAGGTAGACGGGCTTACCTTTCTCCAGCACCCGCCGCACGATCGCCCCCGGTTCCACCCGCTCATTTTCCCCCAAAATCCCCCGCCGCAGCAAAACTTGCGAATCCCACCACACCACCAGCGATCGCGTCGCCGTATTGCTCAACAGCAGGTGAGACGCCCAGGCCAGCTCCGTTTTCGCCACCTCCGGCAAATCCGCCTTCAACTCGAAGCCCTGCCGGCCCTTCAACTGCACCGCCTCCGGTCGGACTGGTCGAATTTGCTGCCACAGCAAGGTGGTCAAAATCAACACAGCACTCAAAATCACCCCCAAGGCATCCGAGCGGGCTTGGGAGTCCAAAACCTGGGGGGTCAGCACCCGATTGACCAGCAGCAGCACCCCCCCCAAACTACCGACGCAGAGGGGCAGGAGTCGCAGCACCCGGTTAGAATCGACCTCAGCCATCTTTAATCCACGTTTGACAACCCACCGCCAGATCCCATCAACCCACCTCGGGGGGGTCGATGATGCGCTGGAACAGATACCCCGTCCCCCGGGCCGTCAAAATCAACTCCGGGTTGCTGGGGTCTTCCTCCAGCTTGGCTCTCAGCCGGGAAATGTGGACATCCACCACCCGGGTATCCACGTGGCGCTCGGGGGTGTAGCCCCAAACCTCCTGCAAGATCTCCGAGCGGGAGAACGGCTCTCCGGAGCGGCTCACCAGCAATTCCAGGAGGCTGAACTCCATGCCGGTGAGGCGGATGCGCTCGTCCCCCTTGTAAACTTGGCGCTTGTTCGTATCGATGCGGATGCTGGCGATGTGGATCACTCCCGAACTGGGAATACCCGAACCGCCATCTTTGTCGATACGGCGGAGGACCGAGCGGATGCGGGCCTCCAATTCCTTGGGCGAAAAGGGTTTCACCACATAATCGTCAGCGCCCAACTCCAACCCCGTGATGCGATCGGCCACATCTCCGAGGGCGGTGAGCATGATGATCGGGATGTCGGACTCTTTCCGCAATTCCTGACACACCCCGTATCCGTCGAGTTTCGGCATCATCACGTCCAAAACCACCAGGTCGGGGTCCATCTCTCGAAAGGTTTCCAACGCCTCCTCTCCGTCGGCTGCCGTCACCACGTCGTAACCGATCATGGACAGGCGGGTTTCTAAAATCCGGCGGATGCTGGCCTCGTCATCGACGACTAAAATTCTTTCCTTATGGTTTTCCAATTGACTTCAACACTCCCTCAACGACATTCGGTTACAGTTCTGATCGTGCAACAGTTGGTGCGATCGCCCTCTAACCTGGAAGGGTGCGAGCCACCGCCTCGGCAGGCGACCCCCGTTGTTGCGTGTTAAATTTGGCAAAGCTGCGTCTTCGTTTACCTTATCAGAAAATTGGGTCTAAGACCTCGCCCGAACGCAGGGTGACTTTTCGATCGGATGTGTTCGACTCCGCTCCCTGCGACTGACACTCCCTTCGACTCGGCTCCGGGTCAACCTTTCGACTGCGCTCAACGTTGAGGGACTCGATGTCCCGAAATTTGACCGACTCGGAGCCTTGGACTCTTTACAGAGTCGGTGCTCAACTCACAAAATGACCCAGAAAGCCTACCGATATCGATTCTACCTGAGCACCGAGCTCCGAAAACTTGTTGTGGAGGACTTTGGGTTGTGTCCGCCTAGTATACAACAAGGCGTTGGCACAGAACCCCTTGACACTCCACGGGTCGAAACTCTGGGCGTTCTGGCGATCTGCCCCAATTTGATCACAACCACACCGAGATTTGGCGATCGCAGCCAAGAAATACGTTAACGTAAAGGGAAGCTTCGGCAACCTATTAGAGGCGACTTAACTACGCCTGTGAGAGCCTTTTGTCTGATTCCCGAATCTCCGTCGCTGTCTTCGCGGAGAGTGTCAAAACCTATTATTGTAAGCAATGGCAAAGCCGCGAACGCTTTTTATTTGTCAGGAGTGCGGAGCCGAGTTTTCCCAATTTTTTGGACGCTGCTCCAACTGCCACGCCTGGAACTCCTTGAAAGAAGAGGTCGAACAGTCTGTACCCCCATCCATGCAGCGGTTTAGTTGGAGTACCCTCGGCGAAGAAGGGGCCGCCGTTCTATCGTCGGGAAAGAGTGCGACGGAGGGAGAACCCCGGGCATCTTTCAAACTGTCTCAAATTTCCGACCAGACCCAATCGAGGATGCCCTCCGGCTACGGGGAGTTGGATCGCGTCCTTGGGGGTGGCATCGTCCCGGGTTCCCTGGTGCTGATCGGGGGCGAACCGGGCATCGGCAAATCGACGCTGCTGTTACAAGTTGCCAACAGTTTATCCCAAAAGTCGCGGGTTTTGTACGTCTCGGCGGAGGAGTCGGGGCAGCAGGTGAAATTGCGGGCTCAGCGGTTGGAAGTCGGGGAAAACGGCGGGGACGGGGAAGAAACGGAGGCTGAATCCGACAACCATCACCCCCCGGAACCCGCCGAACCCGTTACCGTCGATCCGTTTACTCAGGAGTTGCGGAACCAGCAGGAGGGCAACGGAAATGCCGCGCATCCTTCCCCGGAACCGTCTCCGCCGGTGGAAAATGGGAAACAGTCCCCAAATTCACACCCCCCCGAAATCGTGGAACCGGATCTGTTTTTGTTGCCGGAAACGGATTTGGAGGTGATTTTGCGGGAGTTGGAGTCCCTTAAACCCACCCTCGCCATCATCGACAGCATCCAAACCATTTATTTTGCCAGCCTCACCTCGGCGCCCGGTTCGGTGGCTCAGGTGCGGGAGTGTACGTCGGCTCTGATGCAGGTGGCGAAGCGGGAGAATATCACCCTGCTGATCGTGGGCCACGTCACCAAGGACGGGGCGCTGGCCGGTCCCCGGGTGCTGGAGCATTTGGTGGATACGGTGTTATATTTCGAGGGCGATCGCTTCGCCTCCCACCGCCTGCTGCGATCGATGAAAAATCGCTTCGGCGCCACCCACGAGATCGGCGTGTTTGAAATGGTCGCCCACGGGTTGCAGGAGGTGGTCAACCCCTCGGAGTTGTTTTTGGGCAACCGGGACGAGTTTTCGCCGGGAACCTCCACCATCGTCTCGATGGAGGGAACTCGTCCCATTGTCGTCGAAATTCAAGCTCTGGTGAGTCCGGCCAGCTACGGCTCGGCACGGCGGGCAACGACGGGGGTGGACAGCAGCCGCCTGCTGCAAATTCTGGCGGTTTTGGAGAAGCGGGTGGGGATTCCCCTGTCCAAATTAGATGCGATCGTCGCTTCCGTGGGGGGGTTGAAAGTGGACGAACCGGCGGCGGATTTGGGGGTGGCGATCGCGATCGTGGCCAGCTTCCGCGATCGCGTCGTCGATCCGCGCACCATCCTGATCGGCGAAGTCGGCCTGGGCGGCCAGGTGCGCCCGGTGTCCCAACTGGAATTGCGGCTGCGGGAGGCGGCGAAATTGGGCTTCAAACGGGCGATCGTCCCCAAGGGACAAAAACCGGGCGACCTGGGAATGCAGATCCTCCCCGTCGCCAAGGTCATCGACGCCATCATCGCCTCCATCCCTTCCCATCCCCCCAGCGTCCCCCAGGATGAGGACGACGACGATATCGGATTTTAGGGGCACAGGGGCAGGGGAGGCAGGGAATAGGGAATAGGGAATAGGGAATAGGGAATAGGGAATAGGGAATAGGGAATAGGGAGGGAGCCGAGGGAGCACAGGAGGCGACCGGAGGCGACCGGAGGCGACCGGAGGCAAGCTTATATAGCAACCGCCAGAACGGTTAGGACAGATCTACCCATTTTAGACCCGCCTTGAAATGAATTTCAAGGCTCACAGCAAAAGTCCACGCAAGCGTGGACTCGGTTGGAGCATAACTGTGTAACTAACCACCTTGTCAATCGCTCTAGTCAGTCAGATCAAGTCCGTTCCCGACTCCCGACTCCCTAATACCGACTCCCGACTCCCTAATTCCTGAGTTCCGGCGGTGGCTGCACGGGGATCTGAATCCAAAATTCGCACCCCGAGCCGACTTCGGAGAGACATTTGAGGACGCCGCCGTGTTTTTCCACCACGATGCGGTAGCTGATCGAGAGTCCGAGTCCCGTGCCTTTCCCCACGGGTTTGGTCGTGAAGAACGGGTCGAACAGGCGGTTTTTTACCTCTTCGTTGATTCCCGGGCCGTTGTCTTTGATGCGGATCAACACCTGGTCGGGTTGGGAGGCGGGGGGTTTCGGGGTGGCTTGGGTTTCGAGCCCCTCGGCGGGCCAACCGTGGGAGGGAAGGGAGACGAGGTTGGCCGGGGTTTCGCCGGAGACGACTTCGGTGGTGATGGTGATGGTGCGCGGGTCTGGTTGGTTGTCCAGGGCGTCGATCGCGTTACTGAGAATATTCATGAACACCTGGTTGAGCTGTCCGGCGTAACATTCCACCTTGGGCAGTTGCCCGTATTCTTTGACCAGTTGGATGCCGGAATGGCTGCCTTTTGCCTTCAGGCGGTTTTGCAGGATCAGCAGGGTGCTGTCGATGCCCTCGTGGATGTCCACCGGCTTCATTTCCGCCTCGTCCAGGCGGGAGAAGTTCCGCAGGGAGACGACGATCTGGCGGATGCGATCGGCCCCCATTTCCATCGAGGACAGGATCTTCGGCAGATCTTCCACCAGGAAATCGAGGTCGATTTCGTCGATCCGCTCCCGGATCACCTCCTTCGGTTCCGGGTACTCCTCCTGGTAGAGTTCCACCAGGTCGAGAAGATCCTGGGTGTAGTCCCGGGCGTAGGTGAGGTTGCCGTAGATGAAGTTGACGGGGTTGTTGATTTCGTGGGCCACCCCCGCCACCATCTGCCCCAAACTCGACATTTTTTCGCTCTGGATGAGTTGGGATTCTTTTTGCTGGAGGTCCTGCAGGGCCTCGCTGAGGTGGAAGGCCTGGGTCTGGGCAGCCAGGGCGGCAGCCCGGGTTTGGGCGTAGAGTTCCGCCTGGTCGATCGCGATCGCCAACTGGTCCACCACCGCCCGCAGCAGCTCCACGTCGCTGGCCATCCAATCCCGGGGGTGGTGGTACTGGTTGCACACCACCGCCCCCCGCTGCCCAGACCGCGTTTCCAAGGGCAGCAGGATCTCGGAGGAAATGCCCGCCTCGCCCAAAAATACCCGGGTCATCTCGTCGATCACCGTCGTGTTCTTGAGGTCGTTGACCTGGACAGTTTCGCGGTTGTTAATTCTAGTCGCCAGCCAGCCGATTTTTTCGGGGGGATAGTCTTCCAACACCTCCGAGAGGTTCGGATCTCGGGCTTCGTGGGTGATGGCGAAGTTGGGTTGGTCGGGGTGGGTGGGCAGGTACCAGAGGAAGTGGCACTGGTCGATCTGCAGCACGCTGCGGATCTCGTTCACCGCCGTCCCCAGAATGGTGTCGATATCGAGGGAATTGCGAATTTGGTTAGCCAGCCGGAACAGCAGGGCCTCCCGGCGGCTCTGCAATTCTTCCCGGGCCCGGACGCGGTCGATGCCCACCGCGATCGCGTTAGCGATCCAGCCCAGGACGTCCCGGACTTGGGGAGACAGGGGGGCGGCGCTGCAGATCGCCATCATCCCCATCAACCGCCCCTCCACCACCAGCGGCAGTTCCAGGGTTGGGGAGGAGGTTTCGCAACCCCCCTGACAGGGGGAGGCGGATGGGGGCGCCGCGGGGGGGTCGGGGGCTCTCAGGGTGCTGATTCCCTCGGATGCCTGCCGTTCGAGTTGGTTGGTGTGGGGGTCGAGGGTCCACATGGACACCCCATCGACCCGCAGATATTGAGCCATCGCCTTGGCGCAGCGGTTGAGGATGGCGGAGATGGTGCCGCCGTGTCCGAGGGCCTTGCCGACTTCCGCCTCCAACAGGGACAGGTGCGATCGCTCCAACAGGGCATCCTCGGCCTGTTTGCGCTCGGTGACGTCCCGGGAGATGGAGACGATTTCCTGGATGCGGCCCGTTTCCGGGTCGCGGAGGCTGTGGGAGGTGGTTTCAAACCAGATGAACGTGCCGTCGCGTCGCCGCACCCGGTAGCTGACCGTATCCACGTCGGAGGTGTCGAGCAGGATTTGGTGGGATTCTTTGATGCGATCGATGTCGTCCGGGTGGAAAAACTCGTAGGCCGAACGTCCCACCAGTTCTTCCGGTTCGTAGCCCAGCAGGGCCCGGGAGGCCGGGGAAGCGTACCGGTAAATCCCCTCCGCGTCGTGCCGGGAAATCAAGTCCGTGGCGTGGTCGGCCAGGAGGCGGTAGCGGGCCTCGCTCTCCCGCAGGGCATCTTCCGAGAGTTTGCGCTCGGTGATGTCGGTCTGGATGCCGATGTAGTGGGTGAGCCGCCCCCGGGAGTCGAGGACGGGGGAGATAGCCAGCTCGTTCCAGAAGGGAGTGCCGTCCTTGCGGTAATTTTTCAACGTCACCTGACACCCCCGGTTTCGGCTGAGGGACTCCCGGATCTCGGCGATCGCCCCCGGATCGGTGTCGGGCCCCTGGAGAAAGCGGCAGTTGCGCCCGATCACTTCGGCCTTGCGATATCCGGTCAGCCGCTCGAAGGCCGCGTTGCAGTAGATGATCGGGGCGTCATCGGCCGTTTTCTCGGAAATGACGATGCCGTTGGGGCTGGCCGCCATCGCCCGTTCGAGCAGGCGCAGCATCTCTTCGGACTGCTTGCGGTTGGTGATGTCGATGCCGCTGCCCAGGATGTAGCGCAGGGAACCGTCCGGGTTGACGATGGCGCTGTTGGACCAGGCGATCAGGTGGGAGGAACCGTCGGTGCCGCTCCAGCAATTCTCGCACTGTTTGGGAAATTGGGCGACGCCGAGTTGGAGCCTGTTCTGGCCGTTGCGCCGTTTGGGCGGCTCGTCGAACTCGACGGCTTCCAACCCCCAGTCGAACACCTCCCACTCTTGGCTAAAGATGGAGAGTCCCAAATCCTGGAGGTAGAGCCCCTCGACTTCGGCGGCCCGATAGCCCGTCAGTTGTTCGCAGCTTTGGTTGAATCTCACGATCCGGCCTTGGGGGTCGATCACCACCACCAGGGCGCTGATGGTGTCCAAGACACCGTTGACGAAGTCCCGTTCCTGGCGGACGACATCCCAAATTTGTTTCCGTTCTCGGATGATGGTTTCGAGCCGGCCCAATTTGCCCTGCAGGTTGATCAGTTGCCGGTGACAGTCGATCTGGCCGATCGCTTGGCGGGCGAGGGTTTGCAGGGCGAGGATTTCCTCGGCGGCGGGGTGCCGGGGGCGGTAATCCATCAGGGAGAGCATCCCGACCTGGAAGCCCCGGGGGGTGACGATGGGAATCCCCAGGTAAAATGCGATCGCCGGGTCGGCCTGGGCGAGGGGGTGGGTGGCGAGCTGTCGGTTTTCCCCCACGTCTTTGACGACGATGGGTTCGGGAACCGGCCGGCCGCCGTCGGCGTTTTTTTGGTCGCCGGCGGGAGGTTGATTGAGGCGCGCGGCCCGGGCGCAAAAATCCAAATACCCGTCCGCGTCCCCCGACAAGCCCGTTTGCGCTTTCAACCACTGGTGCGAAGTGTCTATGAAACTGATCAGGGCGATGGGCGCTCGGGCGATGTGGGCGGCCAGGCGAGTTAAATCGTTGAACGAGATGTCGGGCTCGGTACCGACGATTTGAGAGAGAACTCGACCATCGAGTCTGGACATAGTTTTACCTGAAATTGTACTGTCATGGAGCAATTCCCCGGCTGAGGGGATCGACTGGCACCAATTGGGTTCCGCGTCAAATCGGTGGGGTTTCTTTTCGCGCTCCCTCAATTGCTGGGGGAACCGCAGGACATCTACATCGCTTTTTAACTCGCCGGCGATCTCAAATGACTGGCCCGCAGTCTAAAGTTCGTACCGCAAGGGTCTTTCATTCAATCTTAACAAAGTGGAGGACCGGACTTTCCCAATTTTGGCTGGACTTTCAATTTTTGACCGGACTTTACAGTGTGAATGGGTCCCACCCCTCCCGAACGGGCTGGAGATGGCTCGGGGCGACAATGGGAATGGGGATGTCGCCGCTCTCAAGAGAATAAAAATTTGTTAATTTTTCTGACGAGTTTTAACCGGATTTTGGGGACTGAATCGAACCGGGGTCTTCGATCGCAGGAAATGTGCAACGAAACTCGAAGGTTTGTTCCCGGGCGAGTCGATTTTGCCCCGCCGACGGAGGGGAGCGCCATTCTTGATTTTTGCCCGTTGAAATTGACAGTAATTCGACGATTTTTGTGAGTCGCCGCGATCGCCCGAACGGATCGAATTCGGCCGGACGACGGGTGCCTTTGGCCCCCGAATGACTCCGAGCCGACCGGAATGGTCAACCGTCGATCGACGGGATGGGAGGGGTTCAATTGACGGCCATTTAAAGATGATACCGATGGCGGGGTCGTTGGTTTTCGCTCGGAGGATGCCGAAACGAGAATCTCGCATCAAAAGTTTACAGTTTGCACGGGTCGATAAGAGGTTCTGACATCGATCTACACTAAGAGTAGAACTCAATTGTGAGTCCGAGCGGGCTGCGTCACGGAGGGAAACTCAATCGATGTCTGTCAATCAAAGTTTACAACCGACCGTCCTGGCCGTAGACGACAGTACGGTAATGCAGGGTTTGGTCAAACAAGCCCTCGCCGACACCTACAAAGTTCTGGTCGCTGACAATGCCGTGGACGCGCTGTCCATTATCTATCACAACAAGGTTTCCGTCTTGTTGTTGGACGTGTCCATGCCGGGGATAGACGGCCTGGAACTGTGCCGGACTATCCGCAGCATCCCCCAATTTCAAGCCCTGCCAATTATCATGCTCACGGCCCGGGACGGCGCCTTCGACAAAGTCCAGGGGCGGCTGGCGGGGGCGACCGAATATCTGACCAAACCCTTCGACACCGAACAGTTGTGCCAGACGATCGCATCGGTTTTGAATGTCAAAAAATAATCCTCGCCGGGGAGAAATTAACATTTGACGGCATTCAACAGCAGGGCCGCGATCGCCCCCACCGGCAGAATGTAGCGGGCGGCTCCCAGGGCGATCGCCTCCCGGGGCATCCCGAATACCACGCAGGACCCCTCATCCTGGGCCACCGTCACCCCGCCTGACAGGGCGATGGCGGCCATGCCGTCCGCCCCGTCCCGGCCCATGCCCGTGAGCAGCACCCCCAGGCAGTGACTCCCGTAAAACTGGGCGACGGAATTGAATGTCACCGTGATCGAGGGCCGGTGTCCCCCCAGCGGCGGCGCGGAAGAGTAGAAAAACCGGCCGTGGCGATCGAATTCCAGGTGTCGCCCTTCCGGGGCAAAATAGACCGTTCCCCCTCGGGGCAGTTCCCCGGCCCGGGCAATTTGCACCGACAGGGAACATTGAGAATCCAACCAACTCACCAACCCCTGCAAAAAGCCCTCGCTGATATGCTGCACGCAGAGAATGGGGACGGGAAACCGAGACGGAAACTGGGTCAAAATCGTATGCAGCGCCTGGGGACCCCCCGTCGAAGCCCCGATGGCTACCACCCGGACGTGATTCGATCGCAGTTCCGATGCCCTCGGGGTCAGAGAAATTCCGGCATTCGCACCCCTCGAAACCGGGGTGGTGCTCCGGTGAGGGGACTTGGGCTCCGATGCCGGATCGGCGGCGGTTCTCGGCACGGTGGCTAGGCGGCCGTCCCGCCGGTGTTTGGTAAAGACTTTCACCCCCGCCAGAACTTTAATTTTGCGGATCAGTTCCTGTCCGGCGCCTTCATAATCCGAAGCCAGACCGGTTTTCGGCTTCGGAAACACGTCCACGGCCCCCGCATTCAACAGTTGAAACACGTTGTAAGTGTCCTCCGCCTGCACCGAGGCGCTGATCACCAGAATCGGCTTCGGAAACTTCGCCATCACTTCCCGGGTGAACTCCAAACCGTCCATCTGGGGCATATGCAGGTCCGTACAAATCACGTCGGGCTGCACTTGGGGAATCAACGCCAGGGCCTCGGTCCCGCTGCGGGCCGTCGCGACGACGGCGATCTCCTTGGAAGTCGCCAAAATTCGTTTGAGAATGATCAGGGCAACTGGTGAATCCTCCACCAGCACGACGCGAATGGCCATAGGATTGAGAGTCAGTGGATTGAAAAAGTCAAAAGTCACGCATTCAAAAGTCAAAAGTATTACCCCTTGAGAAGAGAGAAACTTTGTCCTCATTTCTCACTGCTCATTCCTCGGATCATGTCCGAACAAATAGTTTTTGTAAAAACTATTGTTGTGATTCGACAATCAGAAATCGAGATGATCACTGACGATCCGAACCGGTGCGCCCGGCGCGATCGGGGCCTGGAATCGGCCCGGAACAGCTTTCAAACCAATCGACTCAGGGTTTGCAACAAGATGTCTTGATTGAAAGATCCCTTGGTGATGTAAGCATTGGCGCCCGCTTGTGCCCCCCGTCGCTTGTCCTCGTCGGAGGCCAAAGAAGTGACCAAAATGATCGGCAACTCGCTGTACTCCCGATGCTCGCGAATTTTCGCCGTCAACCCGAAGCCGTCCAAGTTGGGCATCTGCACGTCCGAGATCACCGCGTCGAAGGGCCGGCTTTTGAGCTTGTTGAATCCGTCGAGTCCGTCCACCGCCGTCACTACCTCGTAGCCCGCCGCCTCCAAAATGCGCTTTTCTTGGGTGCGGGTGGCGATCGAATCTTCCACCAGCAGGATGACCGACTTGCGATCGCGATCGCCGTCTGACTCCCGGGACGCCACCGCCGCCACCGAAGCCGAAGACCCCCACCGCTTTCGCACCGAACGGATCAGATCCTGGGGATTCAACACCATGCAGACTTCCCCGGTGCCGAGAATCGTCGCGCCGGCCACATTTCGCACCCGCCGCAACAGTTGGCTTTGGGGCTTGAGAACGACATCTTGTTCGTCGATGAGGGCATCCACAAATAAACCCAATCGCTCTTCTCCCATTCTTAAAATGATACAAGATCGGGATTCTCGGGTCCCAAATGGATTCTGACTCGCCGGGGAGAGACTCTGCCCCCAAATGGGCAAATAATTGTCCCGAGGGCGCTCCCGCGACAATTTCGGGTTTCCACCGCCCCCCGCTGCCCTCGCCTCCCGATGCCGATCGCCCATTTCCCGGACACCGGGCCTCAATTCCAGCAATTCCGACAGGGGCATCACGGAAACCGGCTGGTCTTCAAACAAGATCGTATCTTGCCCCTCGATCGCGAAAATGCTCTCATCGTCCACCAGTTGCGTGGTTTGGACGAACTCCACCGGCATGGCATAGGAAATCCCGTCCACCGCCACGAGCAGGACGTGGGCTGTCGCCAGGGTCGTCCCCAATTGAATACGGAACGCGCACCCCCGCCCCGCCGTCGAGTCCACCCGGATCGACCCCTTGAGCCGTTCCACATTGGTGCGAACCACATCCATCCCCACACCCCGCCCGGAAACTTCCGTCACGAAACTGCGGGTGGAAAAACCGGGGGTGAAAATCAAAGCCTGAATTTGAGTCGGAGTCATTCCCGGCAGTTCTTCGGGCTGGCAGATCCCCCGTTTGACGGCCGTCCGTTTGATCTGTTCGAGATCCAACCCCCGGCCGTCGTCGCTCACCTCGATGATGACGCTGGTGGCGGTCTGGTAGCCGCTCAAGCGGATAATCGCCGTAGCCGGCTTTCCCCGTCGCTCCCGAACGTCCGGGGATTCGATACCGTGATCGACGGCATTCCGCAAAATGTGCATCAGGGGATCTTTCATCTCCTCCAGAATCCGCTTGTCGGCCCGGGTTTGCCCCCCTTCGACGACCAACTCCACCTGCTTGCCCTGCTCCCGTGCCAGATCCCGCACCATGCGGGGAAACAGGTTGAAGATCGTGGACAGGGGCAACAGCCGCAGGGTGCGGATGCCCTCTTCGAGTTCGTCGGAAATCAGCTCCAGGCGAGCCATGTCCTCGTAGATGGAGCTCCGCAACTGGTTGACCATCCGGCCGAAGCGGTCGAGGCGGTCGATGGACCGCTGGTGGTAGCTCTGCAGTTGCCCCATTACCCCGTTGCCGCCGGGGGAACCGTCGCGGGAGTCGAGGTCGTGGAGGGCGAACCGGTTGATGAAGGCGTCCCGACTCCACTCTTCCCACAAATTGGTCAGTTCTTCGATTTCGGCCAGCCGGTGGGCGATGCGGGTTTTGGTGACGGTCAGCTCCCCGGTTTGGGTCATCAGCCCGTCCAGGTTGCGGGTCGCCACCCGGATGGTTTCGATTTTGTAGGTGGGGGCTCGGTGGGGGATGACAGTTTCCGGGGGGACGGGAGTTGCCGGGGGGGAAGGTTCCGGGGAGGTGCCGTCCTCCCCTTCCCCCACTTCCCCCGCTTCCTCCACTTCCCCCACTTCCTCCACTTCCTCCGCTTCCTCCGCTTCCTCCGCTTCCTCCGCTTCGGGCTCCTTCGCCCCCATCAGGTTGGCCAGGACGTAAAAGGTGTTGACCCCGGAGGGTTCCCCGGTGACGGCTTCCGCCACCAATTTGCGGAGGGCGTCGAGTCCCTGAAACAGGCGATCGCTCACTTCGGGGGAAAACTCGGTTTCGCCACGGTTGAGGCCCCCCAAGATGTGTTCGATTTGGTGGGCGAGGGTCGAGACATCTTTGACCCCCAACATTCCGGCATCTCCTTTCAAGCTGTGGGCTTCCCGCAACAATTCCTCCAGCTTTTCGGTGTCGCCGGGGTTTTTCTCCAGGTGCAAAAAGCCGTCGTCGAGGTTTTGCAAATGTTCCTCGCTGGCCACTTTGAAAACTTCCCGGAGTTCGTCATCTTCGATCATGGTTTGTCCCTCGGTGCAAAGTTGGGGAGAATTGATAATTAACAATTATCGACGAATTTTCTATTTCCCTTTTCCGGTCGGCTCACACCAGATTTTTGAGATTCTGGGCGGTTTCATTGAGTTGTCGGGTGCCGATTTTACTTTGAGCCAGACCGTTGGCCGTTTCGTGGGCGGCGGTGTTGAGGTTGTTCATGGCGTCGATGACCTGTTCGATCGCGATCGCCTGCTGTTTGGCATTTAGGGAAATCTGCTGTATATTGACGGCGACATCGTTGATGGCGTTGACGATTTTTTCGACGGCCTTCGTCCCCTCCTCGGTGACGATGACGGTGGAGTTGGTGGCATTTTGAATATCCGCGATCAGGGAGCCGATTTTCTCGGCCGACTTGCGACTCTGATCGGCCAATTTGCGGATTTCGCTGGCAACCACCCCAAATCCTTTGCCGTGTTCCCCGGCCCGCACGGCTTCCACGGAAGCATTCAAAGCCAGCATATTTGTCTGATTCGCCAAATCGCTCACCAGGTTAGTAATATTATAAATCTGGCCGAGATTCTCGCTCAAACGCAAGATTTGCCCCTGAACCTGCCCCATTTTTTCGCGCAAACTGGGCGTGTCGTCGAAGCTGCCGTCCCGGCGATCGCTCCCGGCCAATTCCAGAACCTGGCGGGCCCCGCTAGAGGCGGCGGAAGCCTGGTCGGCGGACTGGCGGGAGGACGCCCCCAACTCGTCCATGCTGGTGGTGGTCTGATTCACGGAGGCGGCCTGCTGGACGGCGACCCGCTCCTGCTGTTCGATGGTGGTAGAAATTTCCGTCGCCGCCAGGGCGATATTGGTGGCCTCCTGGGTGATCCTTTGGATGATGGTGGTGATGATCCAGACACCCAAACCGATCGAAATGACGACCGCCACGCCGATGCTGCCCCAAACCACCCACACCAGGTTATTCAGGGCTTGGGTCTGGGCGGTTTTTCGCTGGGTGACGAGCATCAATTCCCGGGTTCTGAACTCTTCGAGCAAGTCGAAAATGGTTTCGGCGATTTCCACTCCGACACCCCCGCTCTGCCACACTTGTCGGGCTTCGTCAAGATTTCCCTGGTCTACCAATTCGACCACACCATCGTGAAATTCTCTGAGCTCCTCGACTTGTCGCTTCACTTCCTGAAAAGTCCGGGCTTGTTCTTCGTTCTCGATGATCGATTCCAAGAGCGGGACGACATTCTGATATTCATTTTGAGCCTGTCTCAAAGCCTTGCGGGAGGCGGGGTTTGTGTCGAGGAGGTAGCCCCGGAAGCTCTGGGACATGAGCTGGACGTCCAACGCCAGATCCGCGATATTTTCGGCAATTTTACGGGATTGAGTCAGCTCGTCCGCCTCCTGTCGGACGCGCCCGACGTTGAGCGTCACCACCGTGGCGCTGACGATCATCAGTATGATGGGGATGCTGTACCCCCCCCAAATCCAATACCTCAAGCGTTGAAAAATAAGCATGGTTCCGACTCTCCACTTTGACTTTGAAAAACTGCAATCAACCGAAGATGCTACTCCGGAAAAAAACAATTAATAATTATTAATTATAAATGATCAATTCATTCATCGGCCTCCCTCCGCAACCGCCCGACGTTAGCCGTGACCACCGTGGCGCTGACAATCATCCGTATGATGGGGATGCTGTATTCCCTCAAAATCCCATACCTCAAGCGTTTAAAAATAAGCATGGTTATGACCCTTCAGTGGATTTCAAAAAACTGAAATCCACTGAAGATGCTACTTCGGGAAAAAACAATCAATAATTGTTGATTCAAATGATGGATTGCAGCTCGGCGGCGATCGCTTTAAGCTGTTGCATTCCACTCTTGGTCTGTCCGATGCCGTTGGCTGTTTCGGTGGCTCCCTGTTTGAGGGCGGTCATGGCTTCGAGGACTTGGCTAATGGCGAGGGCTTGTTGCTTGATATTCAGGGAAATTTGTTGGTTGTTGATCACCACTTCGTTGACGGCATCGGTGACGCCGGAAAAGGCGGCGGCGGTTTTTTGAGCCATATCCACCCCCGAGCGCACGGTTTTCGTCCCCTCTTCCGTCACCATCACGGTGGAGTTGATCGCCGTCTGGATATCCGCCACCAGAGTGCCGATTTTTTGCGCCGATTTCTGGCTCTCGTCGGCTAACTTGCGGATCTCGGTGGCGACCACCCCGAAGCCCCGGCCGTGTTCCCCGGCCCGCACAGCCTCCACGGCCGCATTCAGGGCCAACATATTGGTCTGGTTAGCCAGGTCGGCGACCAGTTGGGAGATATTGCCGATCTGGTTGGTCTGTTCGCTGAGGCGGACGATTTGGCGGGCGATCGCATCCACTTTGTCTTGCAGGGCCCCCATGCCATCGAGGGTGCTGTCCACGGCTTGCTGGCCGCTCTCGGAAAGGCTAAGGGCCTGTTTTGCACCGGTGAGGGCCGCGTCGGCCTGTTCGGTCGCCGCCGTCGAGGAGGCCCCGAGTTCGTCCATCGTGGAGGTGGTTTCGCTCACCGCCGCCGCCTGCTGGGTGGCAACCCGTTCGTGTTCCTCCGTGGCCACCGCAATTTCGTTGGAACTGTCGGAAATGGCTTTGATCGTCTGTTTGAAGGTATTGGCGACGGACTGGCTGAGGAAATAGCCGAAGGGAGAGGCGACCACCACCGCCGCCAGAACCAACAATCCGAACAACAACAGGGTTTCGTTCAAAACCGCCCGGGCCCGCTGGCGTTCGAGTTCCGCCACCTGAAGCTGCAGGTTGATGAGGTCTTGAATTTTGTCGGTGAGGGGGTCAATTACATCATACAAAGCCCCGTCGAAAGCGGCTAATTGGTCGGAGTTTCCCGCTTGTAAGGCTTGCCGGAGCCGCTCGATCTGGATCTGGGCCGGAGCGAATAACCGCTCAATGTCTGTAGCGAGGGCTTTTTCCTGGGGGGTCAGGTCTGTTCCGAGATAGGCGTCCCAATTTTGCTCAATTTCGACCAGGGCTGCATTGATGGAATTCAAGGCGGCATCGGTGCTGATGATGCCGGCATCCGCCTTGTTGACGGCATCGATAACCAAGACGGCGTAGGCGTCGGAAATGGTTTTGAGCTGTTGCAGGGGGACGACGCGATCGTCGTAAATCGTGCCGATGCGGGAATCGATCCGCCAGAAAGAAAAGACGGAATAGCCACTGACGATCACGAGCACTGCGGCGGGAATCAGAAAAAAACCGCAGTAGAGTTTGGTACTTAATTTTTTCATCATTGTCGGAACCGTTGCTCTCATCGGGTGGACTTGACGCGCCCGCAAAATCCCGCCAATTTTGACGGCTGGAAACTTCGGAACTGCGGATTGCGATGTTCAATCAAAGTTTGATGGGATGGGGATTGAAGGGTGAATCGTTTCAGGAATTTTTTAGATTTGGACGGCGATCGGATTCACCCTTTCTGCGGGCGGTCGATATGGATTCAAACTTCTTCATCGACGATCAAAGTGCCCTGGGCGAGAATTTTTTCGAGATCTAACAAACTCATCATGCGATCGCGGTAAACGGCCGTCCCCCGCAAGTATTCGTCTTGGATGGACCGGAGAGCCGCCGGGACGGACCGGATCGAGGCCCGGTTGAGGTAGGCGACGTCGAAAATATCGTTCACCGTCACCCCTGTCACCAAGTCATTCATTTTGACGATCGCGGCTTTTTTGGAATGGCCGTCGCCGTCCATCGGCAGGCCCAAAGTCCCCCGAATGTCGATGAGGGTGACGATTTCCCCCCGCAAGTTCATGTTTCCCACGATATGCGGTGGCGTACAGGGGACGGGAGTGATATTGTGGATGTCGGTAAATTCGCGGATCATCGACAGGGAGACCCCGAAATATTCGCCGTTCAATCCGATCACGGCCAGCGGCATCAGACCGGCTAATTCTTCTCCCCGGGTTTTCCGCCTCAAATTTTGGGCGCGATCGCGAAAAATTTGCCGCTCTTCCGGGGTCGCGTCCGGACAAAAAACGGGGAGTTCGTGACCTTTGAGGGGTTCAAATTCGGGGGCGCGGGGGCGCTCTTCCACGTCCGATTCCGACTGCGATTCAGTTTCGAGGTCGGAGTCCGCCATCGCATCCCGAAAGGATTCGGGATCGAAGAGCATCACGATATCATCTTCAATTTTGGCATATCCGGCGATGGTGCGGCCGCTCTTTTCGGGTTGGGGTTCGGGCCGGAATCGGGCGGTCAAATTTTCGGACAGATCGGCGACAATTTCCCCCGGAGAAATCATCTGGACTTCGCAAACTTCGTTCACGAGGATTCCGAACCGCGATCCGGGGGTTTTGAGGACGATCACCGCATCGTGAATCGAATAGGAATTTGGCGGATATCCGAACCGGATATTCGGGTCGATGACGGGCAGCAAATCCCCCCGCAAATTCAGCACCCCCACCACCTCCGGGGGGGCTTCGACGATGGGGGTGAGTGAGGGTAAGGAAAAAATTTCCTGGACGGAAAAGGCTTCGACGGCGTAAGTCAATCCCCCCAATTGAAAAATCAGATATGGTTTGCTTTCCATGGTCAACTCGTCGGGTCAAAAGGAATAGCGGTTCAATTTTTGATGCAGGTAAGTGGTCAACTCGGCGACGGTAATTTGTCCCAAATATTCCACCGGCGCATCCGACGGCAACAGTTTCAGCAGGGCGAGGGTCGTCGCGTACACTTTTTTGGCTTTGATCCAATTTCCTTCCCGCTCGTACAGGGAGGCTAGTTCCAGGTGCGCGGAAATGGACGGGGGCGAGATGTCGGACAAATAGATAATTCTTTTTGACAAAATTTTTGCCCCTTCAAAATCCCCTTTTTCTTCGGCAATTTGCAGTAGCAAATAGTAGGGTTGGATGGAAAGGGAATCAATTTCCAGCGCTTTTTGGCAGTGATGGGTTGCTTTGTCGTACTCTCCGAGGTTGGCGTGAATTTCCGCCATCAGGTAGTGGGCTTCAAAATTTTGGGGGTCGTCCGCCGCGAACTGCCGAACTTTTTTGAGGGCTTCATTGTAAGCTTTTTGGCTCACGAGTCGCCGCGCTTCTTGCAGGATCCGGTGGATAGCGATCGCCCGTTCTTCCGAGGTGGAATTCGGGACGGCGGGCGGGGCGACGATGGAGAGGGGGGAGATCGGGGACTCCGACCCGGCGGCTCTCCGGGAGAATCGGCTCCGGTTGGGAGCGGGATAACTCAGTTCCGGTGGCGGTGGGGATGGGAGGTGGGGGCCCGGAAGGGGGGCGGTCTGAGAAAAGCTGATGGTCGCCGATTTGGGCCGCCGATAAACCAGCGATTCGGGAAAAACCGCCGGTTGAAACTCGTCGAGAATCGACCCCTGCAGTTCGGCGTGGGCCGTCATCAGATACCCGCCCGGTTTGAGGGACTGATAAAATTTTCTCAACACCTGAATGATATACGGTTTCTCGAAATAAACGAACACATTTCGACATAAAATTAAATCGACCTCGCCGAAATTCTTGAGCGCATTCGCGCAATTATCGCCCACCAGGTTCAGCCGGAAAAAGGTGACGGAGCGTTGGATTTTGGGGTCGATCTGCCAAGATGACCCCTTGGCATGGAAATAGTCCCGCTGCACGGAGGGATCGACCATCCGAAAAGACCAGGGGCTGTAGAGTCCCTGGCGGGCTCGTCGCAGGGCGACTTCGTTGACGTCGGTGCCGATAATTTGGATCTGCCAGGTGTCCCAGTCGGGGAGCAACTGTCGCAGGAGAATCGAGAGGGAGTAGGGTTCTTCTCCGGTGGAACACCCGGCACTCCAGAGCCGCAGAATTTGGCTCGATCGCCGCGCTTCGATCAGTTCGGGGAGCAGCACCTCTCGCAGGAGCTTGAACTGGCCGCGATCGCGAAAAAAGTAGGTTTCCGTCGTCGTCAGCAGCGGCATGAGTTCGGCCCACTCCGTCCGGCTTTCCGTGTCGTCGGCCAGGAGCAGGTAGTAGTATTCCTGCAGACTCGAAAGGTGCCGCTCATACACCCGAGTCCAAATTTTTTGGGAGAAGTTCCCGTAATCCTGGGGCCGGACGTGCAGGCCCGTGGTGAGGGCGACCAGTTGGATGAGCTGTTGAACGATCGTGGAAGTCATGATAATTGTTTCAAGAAAGCAGGGTGGGCGATCGTCACATGGCCGAGTCCGAGGTCGAGATTGAAACAATCCCGAAGGGATGTTGCGACGGTGCCGGACGGAGTGGAGGGGGGAACTCTGAGTCTATTATTGGGGTCGGCGGTAGATGCGATAAAATTCCACAGCCCCCACCCAGGCGGGCGGAGGTGACGGTGCTATGATCCGTCCGAAGGAAAATTGCGACGAGAAAGCGACTTCTCTACAGATAGCATTTTATTGCCCCCCGAGGCTTGAGGAGGGCGAAAATACGGCCCATTTGAGGGGAATGGGCGTCCGGAAAGGCGCGGCGGCCGATGGGTCGGCCGAATTGGAACGGAACGGGAGAGATTGTTTCATCATCCCTCCCGAAGTTCTTTAAGCCGGATAAATCCGCAGGCGGCGGTTGGGTTCCTCGCCGAAACTGTTGGATTTCAGGCGGTAATGTTCCACGAGTTCGTGCTGCATTTTGCGGACTTTGGGCGATCGCGGCAGCAGTTCCACCGGCTGGCCCTTGGGGATGACGATCTGTTCGACCGCGAGTCGGGCCTCTTCGAGGGCTTCCAACTCGTCGGAAGAGCCGCCGGAGGTAAATAGGCTCAGGTCGGGCACTTCGGGGGTGCTCGGATCGTCCATGTGCAGCAGCCGCCGCAGGGCGCGGGCGATTTGCGGGGGGTTGCCGGATTTGATGGTGTGGATGGGGACGTGGCGGGTTTTCGCCATCTGCCGCAGTTTGGACTGGTTGCGGACGTGCGATCGCAGGGCCAGAACCACGTCGGCATCGTCGATGTCCTTCGTGACCGCCACGGGCAGGGTCAGGGTGCGGATCACCTGTTCGATCTGGTGGCGGGCGATGGCGTAGGGGTAGACGTGCAGGGGCAGATCCTCCCCGTCGGGGCCCCGTTCGGAGGCCAAAGCGAGTCCCCCGCCGCCAACGGACCCGGCCAGGGAGGCGTCGAGCAGTTGCTCGAAGTCCTGGGCAGCGGCGGAAGCGGGAGCTGACGGTGACGGAACCGGGGTCATTTTCCCCGACCCCCGCAACCCCCGCAGGCCGGGGGCGCTCAGGGGGGTGACGGTTTCGGCCGGGGCCAGGGCTGGGGGGGCATTTCGGGAGGCAGGGGGGCTGTACCGTTCCTGGGTGACGGTGACGTTGCCGTGATCGTCCATCTCCCGCACCTGCAAGGTGGGCTGCATCCCCCGCAGTAGGCCGTCCACCGTGGCCGAGACGCACTCGTGTACCACCCAGCGCTCCCGTTCGAGCATCTCAACGGCGATGTCGAAGGTGGGGGGCGCCTTGCGCTCCAGGACGGTTTTCTGGGAGCCCCGCCGTCGGGCCTCGTCGTCCCCGAGGGTGACGGCTTGTATTCCCCCGATCAGATCTGCTAAAGTGGGGTTTTTCATCAGGTTTTCGATGCGGTTGCCGTGGGCCGTGCCGACGAGCTGCACGCCGCGCTCGGAAATGGTGCGGGCGGCCAGGGCTTCGAGTTCCGTGCCGATCTCGTCGATGACGATTACTTCCGGCATATGGTTTTCCACCGCCTCGATCATCACCTGGTGTTGCAGTTCCGGGCGGGCGACCTGCATCCGGCGGGCGCGGCCGATGGCGGGGTGGGGGATGTCGCCGTCGCCGGCAATTTCGTTGGAGGTGTCGATGATCACCACCCGCTTATCGAGTTCGTCGGCTAGAACCCGGGCGATCTCCCGCAGGGCGGTGGTTTTGCCGACGCCGGGACGCCCGAGCATCAAGATCGAGCCGCCGGTTTCCACCAGGTCCCGGATCATGCCGATTTTGCCGAACACGGCCCGGCCCACCCGGCAGGTGAGGCCGATGACTTTTCCGGTGCGGTTGCGGATGGCGCTGATGCGGTGCAGGGTCTGTTCGATGCCGGCCCGGTTGTCGCCGCTGAAGTCGCCGATGCGCGAGGTGCAGTGGCTCAGGTCATCCCAGGTGACGGGGCGATCGCAGAGGTATTCCGCGTGGGAGGGGAAGCGGGCCTCCGGGCGACGACCTAAATCCATGACTATTTCGATCAGGCGCTCTCGTTCGGGGTGGCGGATCAGGTTTTGGCGGACGCTGGGGGGGACGATTTCGAGTAATCTGTTAAGGTCGTCTGTGATCTGCATACTTTCAACGATGAAGTGTTCAACGAATGCATCAGTTGGGGCGATCGCATTCGACCGCCCCCATCTCAAAACCCCTTGAGTTGGGAAACGAGGGAATGGGCCAGACCGACGGCTTTCCACAACCGATCGGGGTGGGCTTCGAGTTGACTGAGCGTTGAGGGATCGGGGGGATTGGGCATCCCGTGAATGGTTGTGGGCATGAATTCGACGGATTCTAACAGGGGGGAAAGGAGCGATCGCGCGTAGCTGCCGTAGGCGACCCCCGCCACCGTGGGAAACGGGGATGGGGGCAGGAGGTTTTCTGATCGCAGTTTGGCGACGGTGTAATCGTTCGTACCCCCGGCGAGCTGGACGTACCCCGGCAACCGGGCTTCGAGAACCCGCCGCCCCAGTCGGACGGCGGCGAGGGTGGTCCCCCGGCCGATGTCCCCGCTCATGGGCCGGCCGTCGGTCTGCCAGATCGGGACGGTGTCCGGGGGCAGGGGGGAGAGGATCTGATAGAGGGTCCGCAGGTATTCGAGCAGGTTCGGGCCGTCGGGACAGCTAACGGCGATCGCCTTGAGTCGGTGCGCCTGCGGTCGAATCCGCTCCCAGAGCCGGCGGAAGTCGGCTTCCCGCCCGATTTGGGTGTGAATTTCGATCGCGTCCGCCCCGGTTTGGAACACCAGGGGGGCGACGGCCTCCGGGGTGGAGACGTAGGAGCGGGTCTGGATCAGATCGGCCGGACAGACGGGGAGGCAGCGCCCGCAACCGTAGCAGAGGCGGTCGATCACGCCGCTTTCGATGTCCGAAAATGCGATCGCCCCCGCCGGACAGATGGTTTCGCAGGGGCGGGGACAGTTCGGGGGGCAGGCGGTGGCGTCGAATTCTGCCTTGCGGAAGTGGGGATCTTCGCCGTCGTTGAGGCTGACCATCAGCCAAGGCCGTTGTCGATAGCCGAAACCCCGCTCTCGGGCCTGTTCTCCGAGGCGATCGGCGATCGCCAAACCGTCCCGGGCCGCGGCGATTACGGCGGGATCGGCTGCGACATCGATGCAGTCCGCCCCGGCGAGGGTGTAGGCCAGGGTGAGGCTGCGAACCGACGGCAGATGTTGGTAACTGGCTCCGCAAATGAGTTTGAACCAGCGACCGGTTCGGAGTGAGTTGAGCGGGGAATCGGTAATGATCACATTGTCTATGGTGACACAGTTCCGGCGTCGGTGCATGGGGGACTTAAGCTGCCGCGATCGCTTCTTTCAGGGGTTTCCAGCGAAACGAGCGGGCTCCCCCCATTTCGATGGCAACTTTGACCCGAGGCTCCAGGCTCGGCAGGCGGCTGAGAAAGTCCACCTCTTGGGAGGACAAAATTTGACCTTCGAGAATCCACAGCACCAACCCTTTGGAGTCGGGGGGCAGGTGTTGCAACTGGTACGTCACCACCGGGGGCACGTAGTAGATATCTCCCACCGCCGCGCTGTTGCCACTGCTTTTTTTGCCCAGGTGGGCCGGCCGCACGCCGTGGACCCCCAGCAGGTAGGCCGCCAAGTCACCCAGTCCCCGCGCCGACAGGCTGTAGGTGGTGTATCCCGCAGCCCGCAGGCGGCGGAAGTAGCGCCCCTCAAATCCGCCTTCGAGGGGGACGTACAGGGCTAGGGCGCCCTGGGATTCCAAGTCTCGAATCAGCTTCCCACCCGTTGTTATCAATGCCATAGGTTTAACTGGTGCCTCGTTCCTAAACGCTTGTCCTTAAAATGTATCAGAATATCGGCTGCGGGGTGGGGGGTGAGGAGAAGAAAAAAGGGCTCTCGGACCCCCGCCGGCTTTCTATTCCCCCAACTTTGGGGAGGCGAACTCCGGCGCGATCGCACGAAAACTGATATAATTTAAGGTTGGTGTCGCTATGGGTCGGGGCGTGAAACCGGATGCCACCCCGCCGGATTTCTCCGCGTTTTAAAACCCCTCGAAAATCCGTCAATCGATGCCCTCGATTTTGAGTTGGGTGGAATTTTCTATCTCCATTTTTGGGGGCGATTTTGGGGGGTTTCCGTTTCGTTTTTTTGCCCGTTTTTCCCTTCGCTGTTAAATCGCCACGAAAGGCGGCGGCGAGAACCGATCGCCGAAATTGGTCTAACAGGAATGCGATCGCTTCCCATTCCCCTTTATAGCAACGAGCGCTCACGTAGTTACAGTTGAAATGGGGTCAGAAATTTTCAAACCCTTATAGAAAAGCCGTTTCAGTTTCCGACTCCCGACTCCCGA
>NZ_JAYFER010000270.1:0-220 GCF_055795065.1 Lyngbya sp. CCY1209 | reverse complement strand
CCATCTTACGTCTGAACCGTGACCCGTCTGCATATCTCGAACATTACATCCGAGCTTTGGCTTCTGGTCACATCTCATCCCCATATGGCTTGCGCTTACACTTTTGGCTTGTGCCTTCACTACTTGCCTAATCGACCTTTGAACAAGAGCCAGTATGGGGTTAATTCGTTCCATCTGTATGGGTATTCCATCCTTAGACTCATCCTGTCCCCCGGTGTAC
>NZ_JAYFER010000269.1:0-614 GCF_055795065.1 Lyngbya sp. CCY1209 | reverse complement strand
CAAGCGGCTCAATCGGGACAGGATGCAAAAGCTAGAAGGTTGCAGAGACTCCTTTTGAAGTCATACTACGCAAGGCTACTAGCGGTAAGGCGAGTAACCCAAGATAACCAAGGCAAAAAGACAGCCGGAGTGGATGGAGTGGTAGCAATATCCCCAAAACAAAGGTTTAAGCTTGCTGAGGAAATCAAAGGAAACTTCAAAGCTAAACCATTACGGAGAGTATGGATACCAAAACCCGGACGGGATGAAAAACGTCCACTGGGAATCCCGACAATCCGAGATAGAGCCAAGCAAGCCTTGGTCAAGATGGCAATGGAACCCTACTGGGAACCACGATTTGAGGGAACAAGCTATGGATTTCGACCCGGACGCTCAACCCTCGACGCAATTGGCAGAATATATGTGGCAATTAATCAAGGGGAATATTACGTCCTCGATGCCGATATCGCCAAATGTTTTGACCAGATTGACCATAATCACCTGCTATCCAAACTTCATTGTCCAACGACCATAAGGCGCAATATCAGACAATGGTTGAAAGCCGGGGTCATTGACAATGGTGTATTTGACGACACGAAAGCTGGGACACCTCAAGGAGGGGTAATAAGTCCACT
>NZ_JAYFER010000268.1:0-3986 GCF_055795065.1 Lyngbya sp. CCY1209 | reverse complement strand
CAAAAAACCGGAACCGATACAGTTCGATCCCCCTAAATCCCCCTTACAAAGGGGGACTTTGAGTCCGGATGTCAAACCCTCAAAAATTCGGGGACGCTTGAGACTCCCCCCCTTCGCAAGGGGGGGTTGGGGGGGATCGAGGGGGGCGGGTAAAAAACCGAATCTGAAATAAGGACAAATAACCTCTCCGTGTCCTCTGTGCCTCTGTGGTGAAAAATTTCCCCCACCCCACACCCTCCCAAAGGCCCATCCCAAATCCCTCCGGGGGGCAATTCGCAGCGATCGCGGATTATGATATAAATATGAAAAATGAAACAATTATGAAATCAGTCCATCTCGATGACACAGACTTTCCACCCGAGAAGCCTCATCCTCGCCGCCAGCCTGACGCTGGGGGTTTGGCTGTCCGGGTGTAGCGGAACCCAGATCGACCCCCCCCCAAATGGGGAAAATACGGCCGAAAACGCCCAAATAGCGGGCGATCGCCCCACCAACGAAGATGGCAAACCGAAAGTTCTGACCACCTTCACCGTACTGGCGGACATGGCCCGAAACGTGGCGGGGGACAAACTGATCGTGGAATCCATCACCCGCATCGGCGCCGAAATCCACGGCTACGAACCCACCCCCAGCGACATCGTCAAGGCCCAGGACGCCGACCTGATCCTGTACAACGGCATGAACCTGGAACGGTGGTTCGAGCAATTTTTGGGCAACGTCGAAAACGTGCCCGCCGCGGTGCTCACGGACGGCATCGAACCCGTCCCCATCGCGGAAGGGCCCTACACCGACAAACCCAACCCCCACGCCTGGATGTCCCCCCAAAACGCCCTCGTCTACGTCGAAAACATCCGCGAAGCCTTCGTGGAGCTCGACCCGGACAACGCCGCCACCTACAACGCCAACGCGGCAGCCTACAGCGAAAAACTGCGGGCGATCGACGAACAGTTGCGGCGGGATCTCGCCCAAATTCCCGAAAATCAGCGGTATTTGGTCAGTTGCGAGGGGGCGTTTTCCTATTTGGCCCGGGATTACGGCATGAAGGAAATTTATATGTGGCCCATCAATGCCGATCGCCAGTCCACCCCCAAACAGGTGCAAACCGTCATCGAGAAGGTGAAAGCCAGCGACGTGCCCACCATTTTTTGCGAAACCACCGTCAGCGACGAGGCCCAAAAAGAGGTCGCCAAAACCACCGGCGCCCGATTTGGCGGCAACCTCTACGTCGATTCTCTGTCCCCAGAGGACGGCCCGGTGCCGACCTATTTGGACTTGCTCGAATACGACGTCCGCACCATTTCCAACGGTTTACTAGCCGGCAGCAATACCCCCTAATTCTTCCCCTTAAAAGGACACACTTTAACTCCCCCATTTCAAAGGGGGGCTGGGGGGGATAAAAAACCAATTTACATACAAACAAACTATCTCTATCTCGAACCATGATTTCAACCACAATTCCACTTTTAAATATCACGGTCGATCGCCTCAGCGTCACCTACAATAACGCCAGACTCGCCCTGTACAACGCCAACTGCACCGTCGAACCGGGAACCATCACCGCTTTGGTGGGGCCCAACGGCGGCGGCAAATCGACGCTGTTCAAATCGATCATGGGGTTTCTGCAACCCACCGAAGGGCGAATTCGCGTCGGGGATCTGCCGGTTAAAAAAGCCCAGAAACGCCAGTTGATGGCCTATGTACCCCAGTCGGACGAGGTGGATTGGAATTTTCCGGTCAGCGTCTTCGACGTGGTGATGATGGGCCGTTACGGTTATATGAATTTGCTGCGAATTCCGGGGGCAAAAGATCGGCGGATGGTGATGGAAAGTCTGGAACGGGTGGGGATGACGGAATTCCGCCACCGCCAGATCGGGGAACTGTCCGGGGGTCAGAGAAAACGGGCGTTTTTGGCCCGGGCGCTGGCCCAGGAGGGCAAGGTTATTTTGTTGGATGAACCGTTTACGGGGGTGGATGTGAAGACGGAAAAACAGATGATCGATTTATTATTGCAGTTGCGGGATGAGGGACACACGATTTTGGTTTCCACCCACGATTTGGCGTCGATTTCTACGTTCTGCGATCGCACCATTCTTCTCAATCGGACTATCCTCGCTTCGGGCACGACAGAGGACACTTTTACGGAGGAGAATTTGGCTTTGACGTTTGGGGGGCGGGAATTTCAATGAAAAATGAAATTTGGTTTTTTTGTTGATTGCATCGGGTCTGGTTTTGTCGTCCCCTAAACTTCCCAATCATCTTCAGATGATTTCTGCTGTTAGCTTGGGAATTGATTCCCAAGCGATCCGGATTAGAAACCGGATTTCTATTACAATCTTGCAATTTTAACCCGAGATCTATTTAGAAACCCGGTTTCTTTCTTGAGACACCATTGAGTTTTTACTATGAACAATTTAATGACATCAATTCCGATTTTGAATTGGCTGGCGGAACCGCTGCAATATGGATTTTTGGTGAAGGCGATTTGGGTGAGTGCCTTCGTGGGGCTCATCTGTGCGGTGCTTTCCTGTTATGTTACACTGAAAGGCTGGTCGCTAATGGGGGATGCGATTTCCCATGCGGTGGTTCCGGGGGTGGTGGTGGCTTACGCTTTGAATATTCCGTTCGCGATCGGGGCGTTTGTGTTCGGGTTCGGGGCGACGGTGGCGATCGGTTATGTGAAGTCGAAAACTCGCCTCAAAGAGGATGCGGTAATCGGGGTGGTATTTACGGGGTTCTTCGCCTTCGGGATCGTGTTGGCGACGAAGATTCCCAGCAATATCGATTTGTTCCATATTTTGTTTGGGAATGTTTTGGGTATTTCTCAGCAAGATATCGTGCAAACGTTGATCGCCGGGACGATTACGCTGGCGGTGATTTTATTGAGGCGAAAGGATCTGTTATTGTTTTGTTTCGATCCCAACCACGCCCAGGCGATCGGTTTGAATACCCAGATGATGTATTATACCCTGCTTTCGGTGATGGCTTTGACGATCGTGGCGGCGTTGCAGACGGCGGGGATTATCCTGGTGATTTCCATGTTGGTGACGCCGGGTTCGATCGCGTATTTGTTGAGCGATCGCTTCGATCGTATGTTGGGAATTGCGATCGTCAGCAGCGTCTTTTCCTGCGTCTGCGGAACCTATCTCAGCTATCACCTGGATGTCTCCACGGGGGGTTGCATCGTCGTGGTTCTGACGCTATTATTTCTAGTGGCGATGGTCTTCGCTCCCAAGTACGGCATCCTGGCTCAGAGTTTCCGAAAACCCTCCGAAGTTTAGTCCCGTGAGGCGTAGTCCAGTAGGGTGGGTTAGGCGCGGCAGTAATTTGTCGGAAAAACCCACAACTTTTAATCCGCGCCGTAACCCACCATTTCTTTAATAAATCAATAGTTTCAGGTGCGTTAATGAGCTACGCTCGCAGAAAAAGGGTAAAATAAAAACAGGGCAGAGGGCAAAAGGGTAAGAGCGCTAAGGGCGAAGAGTCTCCGGGGGCGGACAGACGACGCGGAAACCGTTGAGGTCGAGGAGGTAGCCCGGGACGAACCAGTAGCGGCTGGTACAACGACAGTAAACAGGATCGAAGTACCACGAACCGCCGCGGAGCACTCGGGGTTTTCTCAATAATAAGTTAACTAAACCTCCGTTCAATAAGTTTACTAAATTATCAACATAGTTATCGTAGATATCTTTTCCATCCCAAACTCGACCATCCGATGGCGCACTCTTGTAGCTGTCATGCCAGGGGTCGGCGCACCACTCCCAAACATTCCCGTGGATGTCGTACAAGCCAAAGGCATTGGCGTGTTGAAACTGACCAACAGGGGTCGTTGTTTTGCGGTTGCGAGAGTAGTTGGCGAGGTCGGTGGTCAGGGTTTCACCGACATGAAACGGGGTGGTGGTTCCGGCTCGAGCCGCATATTCCCACTCAGCTTCACTGGGCAATCGGTAGGGTTTGCCGATTTTTTTCGAGAGGCGGGCGCACCACTC
>NZ_JAYFER010000267.1:0-9356 GCF_055795065.1 Lyngbya sp. CCY1209 | reverse complement strand
CATCCCCCCCAGCCCCCCTTTGAAAGGGGGGAGAAAGGGGGGAGAAAGGGGGGAGTAAGGGGGGAGTAAGGGGGGAGATAGGGGGGAACCGGAGACTGGACTCCCCTCTCCCAGAATTGGGAGAGGGGCCGGGGGTGAGGGCGAGAGTCTCAAATTCGGTCGGGGGGCCGATTTCCCGATCATAATGGGAATGTTTGAATTTTCCTCACTCTCGGCGGGCGGATTCCATCTCATCCGTCTCGGCAGACTGCCGCTTTTCGATGATTTGATTCAACATCTGTTCGACTTTTTCCTCCCGCTTTTCGAGTTGTATCCGGCGTTCCCGGCGATCTTGGAATAGCAAGCCGACGAGGTGGACGACGGCCCCGGCGATCGCGCCGACGGATAAAATGTAGCTGTGGAGGGCGTATTGCCGCAAAATCGTGGCGGTGGAAATGCCGCCGCCCCCGGTGAGGACCTCCCGCAGCAAAGGCCCGATCGCCGGAATCGCTTCCACGGTGCCCAATTCGATGGAAAATCGCCAAAATCCGGTCTGACTCCAGTCGAGGGACATGGCGGTCCATCCCAATCCGATCGCTGCCAAAATCAAGAAAATTCCGCTAATCCAACCTGTCAGCCAACTGGCGCGAAATTGGCGTCCGAGAAACATGACCACCATCTGCACCAAACCGAGGGCGATGACGAAGTTTCCGGCGTAGTCGTGCAGTCCCCGTACTAACCAACCGAAGTTGACTTCGTTGTTGAGATATTCCAAAGAATGATAACTGCCCCCGGCGGTGGGTTCGTAGTAAAACGCCAGCATTGCCCCGGAGAGGGCGGCGGTGAGGGTGAGGGTGAGAATGGCGATCGCGATCGCGGTTGACGTGCGCCTCAGCGCGAACGTCGGGTTAATTTCTCTCAGCATCGTAATATAACGTAAATAAACTTCATGAAAAATTGCAATGGCAAGCTCGGGAGAAATTGGGGATAGATTTCTCCAAATTGCCGATTTATGGAGAATTGAGTTCCTTCAGCCGTGGGGGAGCGCGATCGCCCCCCCTGTCGCACGGATGAAAATCTACATAAAACTTAACATATTTTTTAATCGATCGGGGATTAGCCCCGGGTGCGACTCCCGTCGATTTTTTTCCTCCGGTCGGAGCGATAAATTCGGGGTACAATCGAGGTCTGAGTTGTATGATGGGCTACAATAACCGGGGCGCGATCGTCCGCCGCCCTCGATGTTAAAGTGTACAACCGGAATCGAAACAACCGAGAATCCATTATTCAAATGCATCTAGGCTTCAGAACCGGAGCCGAATTGATATGATCGACAGTTTGCTGCAATCCTCGACCTTCTTATTCGTGCTTTTGAATCCCTTTTTGATGAGCATTTACCTGATCGATTTGATTCAAGAATTGGATTTTAAAATTTTTGCCAACTACCTGATTCGGGGGACGACAATCAGCGGATTTGTATTCATTTTATTTGCCTGGTTCGGGGAATCAATTTTCACCCAAGTTTTGCAGGTAGAATTTGAATCATTCATGGTTTTTGGCGGCATCATCTTTTTGATCCTCGCCATCCGCTTTTTCTTCGGGGGAAGTCAGGCGCTCGGACAGTTGCGCGGACAGCCCAAAGATATCGCCATCACCATCGCCATGCCCTACATGATCGGGCCAGGCACCATCAGCGCCAGCGTCCTGGCGGGGAGTCGGCTGTCGCCCCCGCTGTCGGCTGTCACGATCGCCTTCACTTTATCGATGACGGCCCTTTCAATTCTGTTTTTTAAATGGCTCCACGATTATGTCAAACAGCGCGACGAAGCCCTGATCGAGCGCTACATCGACATTGCCGGACGGACGACGGCGATGATTTTGGGGACGTTTTCCATCGACATGATCCTGCAAGGGATCGAAACTTGGATCAAGGAGTTTTAAGGCGATGCAACTCGACATCCGGATCGCAACTGTGGCCGATTTATCGACGTTAAATAATTTGTATGCCGAGATGGACGGGGAATCGGAACTCCCCCCCGAAACGGTCGAAACCCTGTTCGAGCAAATTCGGGCAATTCCCGACTATCGGATTTATATCGCCGAGTCGGAGGGGGAAGTGGTGGGGACCTTTTCGCTGCTGACGGTTCCGACCTTCATGCACCGGGGGTTTCACAAATTTGCGGTATTGGATGCCGTCACCGTGATGCCTTATAGTCGGGGGCGGGGGTTCGGCCGGGAGATGATAAAGGAAGCGATCGCCCTGGCCGCGGCGGCGGGGTGTTACAAAGTGACCTTATCATCGAACTTGAAACGCGATCGCGCCCACGGCTTTTATCGGTCGCTGGGGTTCGAGCAACATGGCTGGAGTTTCAGCTTGAAAACCGTACCCGAACGGCCGGATTTGACGGTGACATAGATCGGGGGTATCGAACAATTGCTACAATTTAAAAAAGGTTGCAACATTCCGGAATATCCATTTTTAGTTGATCAAATATCGAAATAATGAAAAAACTTTTCGGCGAACTGATTTCCAAATCCACCCGACCCAAACCGACCCCCCCCACGATCAAAAAGCGGGGTCGCGGGATTCACGTCAAATCTCCCGACGAGATCGAAATCATGCGGCAGGCCAGCCGAATTGTCGCCACGGTTCTCAAGGAGATCTCGGAACTGGTGAAACCGGGGATGACCACCGCCGACCTCGACGCCTACGCGGAACGCCGCATCCGGGAAATGGGGGCGGTTCCCAGTTTCAAGGGCTACCACGGCTTCCCGGCCACCATCTGCGTGTGCCTCAACAACGAGGTCGTCCACGGCATCCCCCGCAAAAATAAGGTGATCCGCACCGGGGACGTGCTGAAAGTGGACACGGGCGCTTACTATCAGGGGTTTCACGGGGATTCCTGCATTACCGTGCCCGTCGTCGAGGTGTCTCCGGAAGCCGCGAAACTGATCCGGGTGGCCCAGGAGTCCCTCTACAAGGGGATCGAACGGGTGAAAGCGGGGGCCGATTTGCTGGATATTGCCGGGGCGATTCAAGATCACGCGGAAGCCAATAATTTTCGGATCGTGGAGGAGTTCACCGGCCACGGTGTCGGGCGGAATTTGCACGAGGAACCCTCGGTTTTTAATGTCCGCACCTACGATTTGCCCAACGTGAAGTTGAAGGCGGGGATGACGCTGGCGATCGAACCGATTTTGAATGCGGGGTCGCGGTTCACCCGCATCCTCTCTGATCGCTGGACGGCGGTGACGGTGGATAATTCCCTGTCGGCTCAATTTGAGCATACCGTGTTGGTGACGGAGAACGGCTACGAAATTTTGACCGATCGCGATCGGGTGTAGGATCGGGAAAACCTGCCGTCGGAGGGTCGGTCTTTCGGAGATCAAACCGAAAATTTCAAGTTCGGTTCAGGCCGGGAAAACCGATCCTTTGACAGAGGTTTGAAAGGGGCAAAATTCGTTACATTCTAGATTAGAAGTCTGAATTTTTAGGGAAAAAAGGTAGAGTGCCGATGTCGAGTCAAGCCCAAGGAAATGAGCGATCGGGAGACAACGTACCGTCCCTTCCCGCCCGTTTGTTATTGGTGGACGACGAACCGGGATTGAGGGAAGCGGTTCAAGCCTATTTGGAAGACAGCGATTTTCTCGTCGATGTGGCGAGTAACGCCCGGGAAGGGTGGGAATTGTTGCAGCAAAATTTGCCCGATCTGGTGATCACGGATATCATGATGCCGGAAGTGGACGGGTATCAGTTTTTGCAACAAATGCGGGAAGATCCGAAGTTCAAAGCCCTCCCCGTGGTCTTTTTGACCGCCAAAGGAATGACGACCGATCGCATCCAGGGTTATCAGGCGGGCTGCGACGCCTACCTGTCGAAACCCTTCGACCCCGAAGAACTGGTGGCGATCGTCAAAAACCTGCTGGAACGCCGCGCCAGGGTCCGCACGGAAGGGGAAGACGGGGCTCCGGACATCACCGCCCTGGCCGGACAAATTGCCCGCATCGAAAATATGTTGAAGGGCAAAAGCGGGATCAGTCCCAGCCCCTCTCCCATCAAAATTGACCTGACGCCGAGGGAGCAAAGCGTGTTGGATTTGGTCGCCCAAGGGCTGATGAATAAAGAAATCGCCCGCCGGTTGGAAACGAGCGTCCGCAACGTGGAAAAATACGTCAGCCGCCTGTTTACCAAAACCGGAACCAACAGCCGCACGGAGTTAGTCCGCTACGCCCTCGAACACGGACTGACACAATAGTGTTAAGAAATGGCTCCCCGCTCTCTTTCGTTTGGTAAAGAAGGATTGCATTAGTTTAAGATTTGTGCGAAATCCGGGGTGCCCTCGAATTCTCTTGTTAGGTTTTAGGTGGATGTCAACTGAACATGACATGAGACGGAGGCCGTATGAAAACTTCCAACCTACCTTCAAAAGCGACCCAAACCCTATTCCAGACCTTTCTACTTCTGGTCTTACTGTTGGCTTTTCTGATGGTAATGAGTATGGGAGGGGCGGTTTGATTTGAAATTCCCAACTCAGTTTCATGGAAAATGACGGTCAGTTCCGGAGCGGGACTGGCCGCCCAAACATCGATCCCTAAAGCCTCAACGAGATATCGGTGCCGTGGGTATCGGTGCCGCAGGTTTGCAGTAGATCGTGAGTTTTCGCCAACGCTTGAATTTGTTCGGTGACGTTGGGAGTCGGGCGCCAGGGTTTGGTATGGCGGTAGCTGTAGTAAACTTCCACCCCGTCGATACCCAAACGGTCGGCTTCGGGAATGAGTTCGGCGGCGGGGCGGCGATATCGAGCCGGGTGGGCGAGAACCGCTATTCCCCCCGCGGCTTGGATAGCGGAAATGACCGCTTTGGCATCGTATTCCCGACCCCGGGCGACTTGACGTCGCAGGTAGGGGCGGAGGCAGGGCGAGTTGGTGTCGAACCCGTATCCCAAAATGTGGACATCCGTTTTGAGCAGTCCGGCATTAATTTCGATGCCGGTCCACAGGGTGGGGGTGTCGGCGCGACGTTCCGGGTGGTCGATTTTCCAGCGGTCCAACCAATCTTGAGCCGCCCGATACCCCTCGGTGGTGTGGTGGTCTGTGATGGCGAGTCCCCGGAGTCCGATCGCGATCGCCTGCTGTATCACAGCGATCGGATCGAGCTGTCCGTCCGATTTCGTGGTATGAATGTGAAAATTGTAGGATGTCGGACAGCTATCGGCATCAATCGCTGTAAAAACTTGAGTGAGTGTTGGCTGGCTGGAAGCCCCGGCCCGTGCGGATGGGTCTCGGGCGAATCCCCGCTCCGAAGAGAAGCGGGGGAACCCAGCAGAAGCCGGCGCAAGATTGACTGACATAGCCGTCGATTTCTTAATAAACCGTTACTTCGATCTACTGTATCTAATTTGTCAGGCCATCGTGGCGATTCAGGCCAATTCGATGGGAATTTTAGATTTAAAATTCTTATCAATAACCGTCCCGCGAGGGGAAAGGGATGGGGTGACCGGGAGGAGTTTGGAAAAGACCGATCCCCATCGCCCCCCCTTCAAGCGGACGCCCCGTCATCATTCCGATAGCCCGCCGCCAGATCCAGGAGTTTCGCCCAGCGCTTGTGCACCTGTTTGGGGGTGCATTTGAGAGTCGCCGCGATCGCCTTGTCGCCCCGTCCCTCCCGCTTCAGTTGCAGCAGGGTTTGTTGAGCCGGAGACAGCTCTTTGTGAAACGCCTCCCACTGCTCGGCGGTCATGCCCAGCTTTTGATCCAAATCCGCGCCCAGCCACTCGTGGACCAGTTTCCAGTTGTGGGAGCGGGCGAACTTTTCGACGTGGTACTTGAAGCGCTGCTGCAAGTAGTCCCGCTGGCGAGGCGTCAGATTGAGGGCCTTGTCGATGTCGCTGGCCTGCAAATCCTGCAATTTCAAGATCAGGTAATCCACGCATTCGGACTGACCCTGAGATTCCAGGTACTGCACCAGCTCGGCGATGACGCGATCGCGCAGCACCGCATCGGCGGGATCGACCATTTCCGAAACCATCTGTTCGCGAATTTGCTGCATGGCGTGGGAACGGCTCTGGGCTTCAGCCTCCTCCGTCTTGCCCCCTTCCACCGCCAACTCGATATCCAGGGACATTTCCGGGGGTTGACCCTTGGCGAACCCCTGGGCGCGGAGGACGATCAGGCGCTGGCGGTTGCGGCCCGGCAGGCCGATCTGGCGCTTGGCGTACTGTTCAGTAAAGGCCATGTACTCCGAGAGTTCCAGTTGGGTGCGGGGGGTGTAGTCTTCCCCGACCGGGTGTTCCCGCCGGAAGGCGCGCAGGGACTCGATGTAGAACCCTTGCAGGAAATCTTCGATCAAATTGTACCGGGCTTGGAAGTGCAGGTTGGAGTGGAAAGAGGCGACGTGGCGGTAAACCATCGCGGCCAGATTCGAGTGCAGTTCCACCCGGCCCTGGCGGGAACCGAGGCGGTAGTATTGCAGGCACTTTTGCAGGCGGTGGCGGCCGAGGTTCAGTTGCCAGGTTCCGATCTCGCCGGACTCCTGAATGCGCTTGCTCTTGTTGCAGATCCGCTCCACTTCCAGAGCGATCCGCATCATCACGGAGCGGCTGCTGGCGGGTTGGGTGCCGAGCAGGTTTTGGAGTTCTTGCAGGAGTTTTTCCGCCAAGGTTTCGACTTCGAGGGTGGAGATTCCGGGGGTGTCGGGGGTGTCGGCGGCATTGGTGTTGACAAACATCGTGTAGACCTCGGTGATTGAACCATTGCAGAGGTCGAGCTGGGTGGGAAAGTGCTTTCAATCCATCCCCGTCCTGATTCAACTCTCTACAGTTTGAATAGTAGGAGGGACGAAATCCAAACAGGGATTGAGGTGTACCACTCTCTGAAGTAACTGCGATCGCGGGTGGGGTCAACCCCACCGAACAGACCGGGTGTCGGGGGCAGCGAGGGTTCAAAACCTTTGTGAGATCGGGGTTTTAGGCGATCGCGAACCGGCGATCGTGATCGGTATTCCGTCAGCTCGCATAGGTCTGTAGAGTGGACAGTTTGCCAACTGGTTCCCTCCGGTCGGGTGAGGCCTCTTTCCGGAAAATTGATTATGGACAATCGACAATTGATAATTGACCCGCTGCCATTCATTTCCCCCGGCTCGCCGCGGCCGCTTCAGGCGTTGTTGTCTTCGACGGCGATCGGTTCGAGATCCTGCAGGTTTTGGGGGGACGGGATCGGGACCTCCTCAACCACGGGATGTTTTTCCAAGGTCAGGTCGGTCTGTTGGGAGCCGGAGAGGCGTTTGAGCAGTTTGGGCTTGGGGTCGTGGAGCAAATAGATGATGCGATCGCCCGCCTGCCAGGTTTCTTCCACCGGGATCACCTGCAATTGATCTTGGCGCTTGAGCAACAGGGGGACGAACTCACCCGAGCGGATCATCGCCTGTAGGTGCGATCGTTGAAACTCCAATCCGGGTTGTCTGAGCAACGTTTCCCCCAACTTGACTTCCCGTTCTTCGACATACTTGTTCCACTGCTTGAGGGGGAACTCCGGAATAAACGCCTGTTTCACCTTCTCCTTGGCGTTGTGGTTGGAATTTTTCTTTTGGGGTTCCTGGGGGAAGATCGCCAGCACCCGGGGGGGCTGAAATTCCTCCGCCGCCCGCTGGGCCAAAACCAGATTCACCTCGCCGTTGCTCGTCATCGCCAGGAACGTCCCCATCGATTCGAGTCCAGCCTCCTCCAAAACGCTCGTATCCAGGGCACTGCTTTGGTAAACCCGCAGGCCCTCGTGTTTAGCCCGTTCGCAGGCCTCCGGGTCTGTATCGATGATCACGACGGACTCATCTTGCTCCTGGAACATCCGGCCGATCAGGCGGCTGATGGGGTTGGACCCGACGATGACGGCGCCCGTGGCGGTGCTGGAGGTGACGCCCAACACTCGGGCCACCCAGCGGGCGGTGAGTCCCTGCGTCACCACGGTCATGATGATGGTGAGGAACACCAGAGCCTTGATGGAATCTCCCCCGTTGATCCCCCTTTGGGTCAACAAAATTGCGAACAGGGAGGATACGGAAGCGGATACGATCCCCCGCGGCCCGATCCACGAGATGAAGGATTTTTGCCGCCAGTTGAGCTTGCTGTTGAGGGTGCACAGCCAGACGTTGAGGGGGCGGACGACGAACATGAGGGCGAGTACCGTCAAGACGCTACCCCAGCCGAGGGCGACGATACTTTGCAAGGACAGATCCGCGGCCAGCAGGATAAATAACACCGACACGCACAGCATCGTGAGCTGTCCCTTGAAGCGCCTCAGTTGGCGAATTTCCGGCACTCCGACGAAGCGCACCATGATGCCGGCCACCACCGCCGTCATCAGCCCGGATTCGCTGCTGACGAGTTCGGCGACATCGTAGAGTCCCCAGAGGGCGGCGAGGACAACCAAATTTTTGAGGTCTTCGGACATGAACTGGGCTTGTTTGAGGCTCCAACCCAGCAGGGCACCGCCGACGACGCCGACGGTGGCACCGATGCCCAGGCGGGCAACCAGTTCTTGGAAGAGTTCCACCGGATTGGCGCCGCCGCTGAGGACGACGTTGAGGACCAGGACGGCCAAAATGGCACCGATGGGGTCGATGAGGACGCCTTCCCCCTCCAGGAGGGCCGCGACGGGGCGATCGACGGACACTTGTTTGAGCAGGGGGCCGACCACCGTCGGGCCGGTGACGACCACCAGGGAGGCGTACAGGAAGGCGATCGGCCAGGGAAATTCTCCCAGCCAGTGGGCGGCCATCCCGCCGCCGAGCAAGGTGATCAAAGTCCCGGCCGTCACCAAATTGCGGATGCTGCCGGAAACTTCTCCGATCGCCCGCAATTCCAAGCTCAGGCCGCCTTCAAACAGGATCAGGGCGACGGAGAGGGAGACGATGACTTCCAAGCCGTCGCCGAGCAGGTTGGGGTGAACCAATCCTAGGCCGTCATTGCCGACCAGAATCCCGAACAGCAGCAAGAAGACGATGGCCGGAACTTTGAAGTAGTCCGCTACAACTTGAGCACCGATACCGCTGATGACCGTAATCACCATCAGCATGGTGATCTCAAAGGGTGTGTCCATAAGGGTTAGCCGTCGATCTGAACCGATCTATGCAAGTGAAATCGAATTTTGTCAGCCCGGATCTCTCAACATTGCGATCGTCGCTGGGAATTGTAGCAAAAAATTGAACGGCGGTGGATCGCAGGCATGGAGGCCTGTGAGGCCTGTGAGGCCTGTGAGGCCAACTCCTCAATCATCTTTAGATGATTTGGGCTGTTAGCTTGGGAATTATAGCGCTGCGCGCGGTCCGAGGCCGTCGGTATTAGGGAGTCGGAAACTGAAACGGCTTTTCTATAAGGGTTTGA
>NZ_JAYFER010000266.1:0-494 GCF_055795065.1 Lyngbya sp. CCY1209 | reverse complement strand
TCGTCGCCTCTGACAAATCCAATCATGGGTAAATACTCCTGAGTAATGGGTGAATGGCCGTGGTGATAACGGGCGGTTGCCCTCCCACGGCGGTTGAATTTAGCGGTATCGCATGGCGGCGAGGGCTTCAATAAACCCCCGCAGGCGCGACACTTCCCGTTGGGCGTATTCGCGCTCTAAATCGTTGCTGACGGCCATCACGGTCAGGATCAGGACCAGGATGGATGCGGTCAGGTTGCGGGTGTATCTGCTGTTGTTGTCGTGCTTACTCATGGCTGTTGCGGGTTGATATCCGACGGGGCGGGCGCGTCCGTTCACCGGCGTCCGTCGCCTCTGTCGGGGTGGGCAAAGTCTACGGTGAGGGAGAGGGGGGGGATTCTCAGATCGCCGGTTCCCAGCCAGAATCCGAGGCAGAAGAGGGCGATCGCGATCGCGGTGAGGGAGATCTTGAAATCCCTCCAACCGGCATCCCTCACCCCAGGGCGAAAAAACTC
>NZ_JAYFER010000265.1:0-494 GCF_055795065.1 Lyngbya sp. CCY1209 | reverse complement strand
TCGTCGCCTCTGACAAATCCAATCATGGGTAAATACTCCTGAGTAATGGGTGAATGGCCGTGGTGATAACGGGCGGTCGCCCTCCCACGGCGGTTAAGTTTAGCGGTAGCGCATGGCGGCGAGGGCTTCAATGAATCCCCGCAGACGGGAAACTTCCCGTTGGGCGTGTTCGCGCTCTAAGTCGTTGCTGACGGCCATCACGGTCAAGATCAGGACCAGGATGGACGCGATCAGATTGCGGGTGTAGTCGCTGTTGCTGTTGTTGTTACTCATGGCTGTTGTGGGTCAATATCCGACGGGGCGGGCGCGTCCGTTCACCGGCGCCCGTCGCCTCTGTCGGGGTGGGCAAAGTCTACGGTGAGGGAGAGGGGGGGGATTTTCAGATCGCCGGTCCCCAGCCAGAATCCGAGGCAGAAAAGGGCGATCGCGATCGCGGTGAGGGAGATCTTGAAATCCCTCCAACCGGCATCCCTCACCCCAGGGCGAAAAAACTC
>NZ_JAYFER010000264.1:0-205 GCF_055795065.1 Lyngbya sp. CCY1209 | reverse complement strand
CTAATTTGTAGATGAGATAGGCAGGCACAGAGGCACTGCCCCCACAGTCTCAATCCCATCTAATTTGTAG
Organism: Lyngbya sp. CCY1209; assembly: GCF_055795065.1. NCBI lineage: Bacteria > Bacillati > Cyanobacteriota > Cyanophyceae > Oscillatoriales > Microcoleaceae > Lyngbya > Lyngbya sp. CCY1209. Next base: position 135 of record NZ_JAYFER010000264.1, on the reverse strand, counting down.
ATGAGATGGGCAGGCACAGAGGCACTGCCCCCACAGATTGAATCCCATCTAATTTGTAGATGAGATGGGCAGGCACAGAGGCACTGCCCCCACAGTCTCAATCCCATCTAATTTGTAGATGAGATAGGCAGGCAC
>NZ_JAYFER010000263.1:0-295 GCF_055795065.1 Lyngbya sp. CCY1209 | reverse complement strand
GTAACCAGAAGCCAACGCCCAGATGTAATGTCTGGGATATGCAGACGGGTTACGGTTCAGACGTAAGATGGAGACTTAAGTAGCAATAATGGCGTCTAGTCAAACCAAAGGTTTCGGCAAGCCGAAACCAACGGTCACTAAGAATGCATGGAGGATAATCAATTGGGCGAAAGTCCAGCGGATGGTCTTCAAGTTGCAAAAGCGTATCTATCAAGCGACTCAATCGGGACAGGATGCAAAAGCCAGAAGGTTGCAGAGACTCCTTTTGAAGTCATACTACGCAAGGCTCTTAGCG